>DATHGO010000306.1:0-3054 GCA_035317585.1 Gemmatimonadaceae bacterium
CCTGTTGTTCGTGGCGTACCTGTCGTACGCGCATCCGGGCTTCTGGACGATTTACTATCTGGAAGCGCTCCCGGTGGTGGCCATGATCACCGTCCTGGGCTTCGCGCTCGCGATGACATGGTTGAGGCGAAACTTGGAGCAGAATGGTAAATCCCCGGAATCAGCCCCCGCGCGGAACGGGGAACGCGAAGGTGCCGGTAGTTTGGTCGGCATCGTCCTCGCGATTGCATTACTCGCTGGATCGCTGCCGGTTGTTCGCTCGGAGCGTGCTATACGCGAGAGGAGTGCATCACTTCGGCTCGGGTTATGGGATATCATGACCCGCCTTCCAACTCCTCACAATCTCTTATTCGTTCATGATGAGAGGAGAGCGCCGCGCTCAATGGTTACCAACGACGCGGACCCAGAGCACGCTCGTACATTGCTCGTACACGATCTTGGAAGTGAAGACGTGCGCCTTCAGGAATTGGAACCAGACCGGACAGCTTATGTGATCGACGTTAATGCGGGAACGTTGATTCAGCTCGCTCCGGTCCAGCCCCGCGCGACGCACTGACACCCGATGGGACGCGACCGTCGCTAGGCGTCGTGATACTCGCGCTCAATTTCATGACTCGGCTCTTGTGGACGCTCGGGTTGAGCTTTTTCCTGAGGAACGCGCGCGGGTAACTCGGCAAGCAGCGGCCGGTCGGCTGGATCCATGCGAGGTGCACGTGGCAGCGAAAGCGTAAACGTGGAGCCTTCGCCCACTTCGCTTTCTACGGTGATTTTGCCGGCCATCGCCTGCGCGAGATCCTGGCTGATCGCCAATCCAAGTCCCACTCCCTGAACCGGCTGATTGAGGCGGCGTTCGGCCTGAACGAACGGGTCAAAGATCCGGTCGAGTTTTTCGGGTGAAATACCGGGGCCGGTGTCCGCGACTTTGATCTCGATGCAGTTTCCAGCGACCTCGCTCGAGAGGGTGATTCTACCGCCCTGCTCGGTAAACTTCACGGCGTTGCCCAGCAGATTGAGCACGATCTGCTGGAGCTTCTCGGGATCGGCGAGGACCGAGGCCGATTTGCCGGCGCCCTTGTACGAATAATGGAGACCCTTCGCCAGAACCTGCGGAGCAATCATCGATTCCGTATCGCGTAGCGCTTCGTCGACCGGCACGGCGGTCAGGCGGTATTCCGTCTGACCCGCATCGACCTTGGCGAAGTTCAGGACATCGTTGATCAGCGTAAGAAGATGTTGCTGGCTGCGTCTGATGCGCGCGATGTCCTGAGCCTGTTCGGCGTTGAGAGGACCGCGCACACCCATCGCCAGCAGCTCGGCGTATCCACCGATCGCATTCAGGGGCGTCCGGAGCTCGTGGCTCATGCTGGCAAGAAACTCCGATTTCGCCTGGCTTGCGGCCCATGCTTCCTGCTCCGCCTTTTTCCGCTCTTCGATGTCGACTGCGATGCCGAGCCAGGCGTCGACGTTTCCCGAAGCATCACGACCGGGCCGCCCCTTCTTGAGAAACCAGCAATATTTCCCATCCTTCCCGCGCAATCGCAGCTCGACCTCGAAGTCTTTCCCCTCTTGCATTGCGGTTCGCAAGGCACTGGTGACGCGGTCGCGGTCTTCGGGATGGATTGCTTCGGTCCACCCGTAGCCGAGTGTCTCGCTCTCGGAGAGACCAGTGTACTCGTACCAGTACGGATTGCAGTAGGTGATGCGTCCGTCCGGCCGTCCGAACCACACAACCTGGGGTGAGAGCTCGAGCAGATTCTCGAACCTGCTTCTGGTTGTGGTGGTCCAACGCTCGAACTGGGTGGCCACGAGAGCGATGATGAGCAGGGCGACGCTGGTCACGGCGACTACTAGTCCAAGCTGGTACGTTCCCAGGACGAGATTCTCGGGCGGGCTCCAGTCTATAGGTCCCTTAGTGAATTGGGCAGCGGCCATCCCGGTGTAGTGCATCCCGGCGACCGCGAAGCCAAGGAGCAGCGTCGCTCCCGCTTTCTTGAGCCACGCTCTCGGCACGAAGGGTGTGTCGATCAGATTGCGGGTAACGGCGAGCGCCGCAAAAGAGAATATGATCGCGACGCCGACGGATGCAGCGACCAGGAGCGGATCGTAGCTGACGTAGGCACTCATCCGCATTCCTGCCATGCCGATATAGTGCATGCCGGCGATCGCCGATCCCATGAAGACGCTCGCGAGAGCGAGCAGCCACCCGCTGACAGTAGCGCGATTGAAGATTATAAAGGCGATCGCGCAGCCGACGATCGCCGCGACGACCGAGAGGAAGATGAAAAGGGCGTCGTACCAAATGAGAACGGGCAACTGCAGCGCAAGCATCCCGACGAAGTGCATGCTCCAGATGCCTAGTCCCAACGCGAGTGCGCCGCCGCAGGTCCAGAGAATACGGCGGCGGCCGTGAGCAGCGCGAACACGTTGCGCAATCTCGACGGCGACGTAGGCGCCCAAGGTGGCGACTACGACTGAAAAAAGAACGAGGGCCAAGCTATACGACTGTTGGATCATGCGCGGTGAGCCGATCGCTTGAAGAAAGACATTTCCATCACATTCCGGGTGCCGCTCGGTGTGAACGAGAGCACACTGCAGCCTTTTCGAGAGCGGCAAGATGCAAGCCCGTCAGTTTCTGTTTATCCGGACGAGTGTAAGCCATTGGATTCATTGCGCTTAGCAAGGAATTTGTTGCGCGCGACGGCGCCTTTTCGCGTGTGGGTGAATCACCTTCAAAGGAAATCATATGCACGTCCGCGTGCGCTCGACGCTACTCGTCTCGCTCGGCGGTGTCGCAATTTTCGGATCAGCGGTTGGAGGCTGCCGCGGCTAGCCCACGAAAGAAAAAAACGGCCTGACACCTGAGTTGATGTCAGACCGCCAGTTAATTAGTCGGGGCACCCGGATTTGGACGGGAGACCTCATGCTCCGCCTGCTCTGTGTTGCGCTACGAAGCGCCAGTTCTACGACGCCTCCACTCCGAAACGAACAACAACAGGAGCATGACCGACGAAAGTGCGGAGAGCGAGATGTTCAAAGTCTCATACGCCGGACCAG
>DATHGO010000307.1:0-2955 GCA_035317585.1 Gemmatimonadaceae bacterium
GTCTGGGTACCCTTGAACGGGCCGGCCCACGCGCTGATCTCCTTGCCCGCCATCAGGAATCGGATTGCTGTTATTGGCCGAACGTAATCGAACACGCGCTTGCAGTCCCACACAGCTATGCTCGCATCGAGCATGGCGTTCGTAAGCGCGAAGAACATTTTCGCATCGTCGTCGATGCCGTAACGCTCTCGGCGCGATACCCGCTGTGCGAAGAGCGCCCAATGTCCTGGTGGCAGCTCTGAGCCGGGTCCGTCCGCCCAGTACTCGATGATCGTCTTCTGCTCGTCGGTCAAATTCGCGCTGAAGGTGATTATTTCCTGGGCCTGATCGGTGTAGCCCTGACTCGGATAGAGATTCGGTACCGCGGACGGTCGAAACTGCGCCCCCGATGTCAGGGCAAAAGGAGTCACCAGGCCCCAATGGGGAGCGATGAACTTCTGCGCGGTGGTTGCGCCCTGCGCATCCTGAACCAGCAAGGGCTGCCAGCGATTCGGATCGTTGATCTGATCCGGGGTGTTGACCGGCTGATACCCGGTGTAATCGGAGTAGCTGCCGGGGGCGAGATCTCCCAGTTGATTCGACCCATCGCTATGGCGGAAAGCAATGACTGCGGCGGCCGCGACATTGCCTATTCCCGCTGGCGTGGTGATGTCGACCGAGGCATCCGCACCGTCAAACCCGAGTTGTTGCATTACGCCGGCGAAGACCTCGGGTACGGACGGGAAGAGATCGTTCAGCGCTCGGTACGCGGCGAAGCTCACCGCGCGTTTCTTGTTCTCATTCGTGCGTTCGTTGGCCGGTCTTCTCAGCGAGCCACCGAGCCTCGTCCCGACCGCATTAGCATCATACGCCGCCCACGCGTCGTACATCGCGGTATGCGCGACCGCGAGCTGGCGCGCCACCATCGGAGGTCCGGGGTGAGTTCTACGCACCGCTTCCAGCGCGGCGCTGTCCCACTTTATCACGACCGATTGTTCGGCGCCGTCGCCGATGGAAGTGGGGGAATCTCCGCAGGCGCTCAGCGCGATCAACGCTGCCCAGACAGAAGCAACGCATGCGCATGAGTGCAAAGTGGAAATTGACGGCACTTTGGACTTCATCGATTTCAAAACGCGCCGCGTTTCGCTCTATCGAGCCGTGGCCGTAAATGTCACCGACCCGGCTCCGACGGCAGAAGCCGTCACGGTTTGGGCTCCGGTGCTGGACCCGAGTGTCCACTGCCCCGAGATAGCTATGCCGTTCGAATTGGTTGACGGGGTTGTGGGAGCACCGATGGTACCGCCCCCGCTCGCAACTGTGTACGTGACCACTATGCCGTGGAGAATGTGACCCCCTGCGTCCAACACATTCGTACAGAGAGGGTCGACCAGCTGGGATCCCGCCGGGCCGATCTGACCATTCCCCGAGTAGATAACGATGCTGGCGGGCGCTGCCTCGTGTTGGTCTCCGGGACCGCTGGGGGTTGGTGATCCCGAGCCTCCACACCCGGCTAGGAGGAGCAGCGAAACCAGAAACGATGCGCAGACCGGTCGCATTGACGACCTCCTTCATTTAGATGGGCGTCCGTCCACCATAGGGAAAACCCTGTGACGGTGCAATAGAAAGTTTGACTGCCTCCATCGAGTCATGCAGAACGTTGCGTTGTTCCGGAGCGGTCGTGTAGTTAATAACTGAGCGCTTCCGCAGAGGAAAGTGATGACGGCCGTCGCACACCCCCTGTGCCAGTTCGCGCGCACCAAACAGCCCGCCCGAAGCCCACCGCCGACCCGCCGACCGCCCTCGGCCGGTAGTCTTCAGTTTGCAGTTTCCCGGCCGGTAGTTTTCAGTTCGCAGTTCCTAGTTATCCGAGCACCGCAACGACAGTGTCGTGCACCGGTGCTCCAACGCCAGCCGCATCCGCGTAGCGCGAGACCGCGCCGCTCAGCGTGGCCAACTCCGTTGGGCCGCCCGCCTCGAGATCGAGAAGAAAACTCGGCTTTGTTCCCGGAGGCAGCGCGTCGATCGCGCCAACGACTTGCGCCGTTTCATCGGCGGCGAGCGGAATTCCCCGTGCTCGCGCCACGTCGACTACCTCCTGAACCGCACGTTGCAGAAGTCGGCGGCCGAGCGGTCGATCGCGCAGCGGTCCGACTGGGGTTCGCGCGAGTCCGCATGATGCGGCGAGCGCGGCGATGAAGACGAACTTCTGCCACAGGTCCACCTCGATCTGATTCGACGCGCTCGCGTCGACGCCTATATCGCGGAACGCGGCAACGATGCGGGTGACGCGATCGGTGACGCGACCATCCAGCTCGCCGACGATTACGCTCTGGAACGGCCCACGGCGCTCGACGACACCAGGCTGCACTCGCGCGACGCTGATCCGCGTCACTCCTCCCAGTATTGCAGCCGGCGGAACGCCGAGGGCGATCAATCGTTCCGTGGTCTCGACGCCGTTCAGAAATGGAAGAATGGCGGCGCCATTTTTCGCGACTCGTTGCACCACTGGCGCGATCGCATCGAGCGAATAGCTCTTGACCCCGAGGATCGCGAAATCGGCGGCGCCAAGCTCGTCGACACTATCGGTCGCTGCGACTTGAACTACGGAAGATCCTTCGGGGGTGCGGATCTCCAGACCGCGGCGGCGAATCGCAGCGAGGTTGTCTCCACGCGCGTAGAGCGTAACCTCGTGGCCGGCACGCGCGAGCTGTCCGCCGTAATACGCGCCGATCGCGCCGGCGCCGAGCACTATGACTTTCACGAGTGGCTCTGGTTGGATTGTCCAATAGAACGCATTCTTCTTCCAAGCCAATGCTCGGGAGTCGTAATGCACCCCAGTGATTTCCTCCAATCTAGCGCGACAAAGCCCAGCGCCTCATCCCTGTCGCCACTCCGACTAACCCTGCTCGGCGTGGCAGCTCTTGCGGGTCTCCTCGGCGCGCGTAGCTATGCAGCACCGCGCGTCACGATCGACAC
>DATHGO010000308.1:0-2178 GCA_035317585.1 Gemmatimonadaceae bacterium
GTCAAACTAAACTTTAGATGTGAGACAGCGACCAACGCAGGACGACAAGGAGACTGACATGGCGGAGAGCGTCTACAAAGTGATCGAGCTGGTGGGAACGAGCACCGAGTCCTGGGAGAAAGCGGCTGCGGCGGCAGTCAAGCAGGCGTCGAAATCGCTGCGCGACCTTCGCGTAGCGGAGGTCTTGCAGCTCGACATGCATCTAAAGGACGGCAAGGTCGAGGCGTACCGCGCAAAGCTAAAGGTTTCCTTCAAGTTCGAGGGCAAGTAGAGGCCGACCCTCGGCTTTCTGGTCACGAAAGCGGGAGGGGTCCCGACGGGGATCCCTCCCTTGTTTTTCCCCACCCTCCCGAAGGCCGTACCTATCAGTATCATTTAGATATTCTGGTTCAAGCAAAACTCCAATGGAACTCGGCACCCGCCGTCATCGTAGGAAAGCGAAGAAATGACGTCCTCACAATTCAACCGAATCACGGCGACTCTCCTCGCCGCAGTCGCCCTGTCGGCGTGCGCCAGCGCCAGTCACGCATCGATGCAGACCTCAGCTACGCCTGACGTCGCTCAACAGAGCGATCCCCGGTACGTCGCTCAGGCGAGAGCCGACAGCGCTCGCCTGCCTTATACGGAGGCGGACGTCCACTTCATGTCCGGCATGATCGGCCATCACGGCCAGGCAATCGTCATGTCCCGCTGGGCGCCGACCCACGGCGCCAGCCCTTCCGTGCTCACCCTGGCGTCGCGGATCATCAACGCTCAGCAGGACGAGATCGTAACCATGCAGAGGTGGCTTCGTGATCGGCAGAGACCGGTGCCCGAAGCTACCGCCACAGGCATGAAGATGATGATGGACGGCATGGAGCACGTGATGCTGATGCCAGGAATGCTCACCGAAGAACAGATGAAGGACCTGGACGAGGCGAGAGGACCGGAGTTCGACCGGAAGTTTCTCACGTACATGATCCAGCACCACCGCGGCGCCGTCTCAATGGTCAAGGATTTGTTTGCCACCTACGCAGCCGGCCAGGACGAGACAGTTTTCAAGTTCGCATCCGACGTCAACGTCGATCAGACCACCGAGATCGCGCGGATGGAGAAAATGCTTGTCGCTCTGACGCTCGGCATTACCACGCAGTGAACACCCTGTAGTCGAAGCTCCCTACGTCCTACTCCGCCACACCAGAGGAATCAACAATGGCTTCCGTGTACAACCACCGTAACGTGGTTCGATCCAGCGTCGCACCTTTGTTTTCGCTGGGCATCGCGATCGGTCTCTTTTCCGTGGCGGCGTGCGCCCCCGCGATCTCAACGACGGCCGGCGCCAACAGCAACATGTCAGCCGGCGAACCGACACCCGATCCGCGGGTTGGTCTGCGGGCCGGAAAGTTCGACGCTGCCACCGCAGCCTGGAATCTGCGGCTCGTGTCTACGACCCAACCCACTGAGAAGTTCGCGAATATCACGAACTCCGATCTGGCATTCACCGGTCCCTACGCGATACAGGGGAGCTACAACGGTTATCAGGTCTGGGATATCTCCAACCCGGCCGCGCCGACCCTTAAGACAGCGTACTTCTGTCCGGCATCGCAGAGTGACGTGTCGGTTTACAAGAACCTGCTTTTCGTCTCGGGCGAGGGAAACGCCGGGCGACTCGATTGCGGCGCGCAGGGTGTGAAGGACACCGTCAGCCACGACCGGCTGCGCGGGCTCCGCATCTTCGACATCACCGATATCGCGAACCCGAAATACGTCGCCAACGTGCAGACGTGCCGTGGCTCGCACACCCATACGGTATTGTACGATCCCAAGGATCCGGACAACGTCTACGTCTACATTTCCGGCTCGGCCGGCGTGCGCTCGCCGAACGAGCTCCCGGGGTGCGTCAGGCTGACGCCCGACAAGGATCCAAATTCTGCGCTCTTCCGCATCGAAGTCATCAAGGTTCCGCTCGCACATCCCGAGCAGGCAGCGATCGTAAGCTCTCCCCGCATCTTCAATGATCTGACAGCGCCGGCCAGACACGGCGATTCACCCGAAGATGTCGCCGAACAAAAGGCTGCCATCGCTGCGGCGAAAGCGAGAGGCGGCTACACGGCTGTGATATTCGGGACGGAGAGGGTGGTGCCGCCACAATTCATCACCCCGCAACTGGACAGCATCGTCAAGGCTCGCGGGGGAACT
>DATHGO010000309.1:0-4014 GCA_035317585.1 Gemmatimonadaceae bacterium
CGCCGGGTTGACGACTCTGGCATTGGCGTTCGCGATCGCCGACAGCGCATTGCCGCCGAGCAGAATCCTGTCGCCGTTGAATGGCGTTCCGCCGCCCAAAGCGTCAGGAACTCCGTCGCCGTTCGTGTCGATCGGCTTGAGTGTCGCGGGATCGGGACGCTTTACCAATTGGCTGAAGAACTGATCGGTGCCGGTTCCCAGATCGTACGAGAGTCCGATGTCTTCGATATTCGTTCTGTTGACGAAGATGATCTTGGCCTTGATGCCGACCTGCGGAGTGCGAACGTCGAGGTTGTGCACGTACTGTAAAACGTCGGCGAGCCGTGAGGCCGTCTCCGTGATAATGAGCGTGTTGGTGGCGCTATCGGCGGCGACGAGTCCGCGGGCGACACAGCCGGTTTGTCCACCACGAACCACCGTGACGGCGTTTGGATTGGGTTGATTCTGGGGGCAATCCTTCTGAAGCAGCTGCTGGATCGTCGGCACGAGATTGCTCGCGCGGGCGTAATTGATGGAGACGAGTTGCGTCTGCAGCGGCTCGGACGCCTGGCGATTTAGAATGTTCGCGTAGCTGTCCACCGTGATGATGCCGGAGATCAGATCTTCGGATGCCGCAAGACCCTGCCCGGAAAGAATCGCGCGCAGCGCGACATCCCATGGCTGGTTCTTGACCTCGGCGGTGACAGTGCCCTGCACATCCTTGCCGACGACGATCGTCCGGCCCGAAAAAGCCGCGAACGACGCAATCACGTCGCGGATATCGGTATCCTGGAACGTGACGGTGATGGGCGGCTGCTGGGATTGCTGGACCGCCGAGAAGAGTGCAATCGGCCTGATTTCGCGGGTCGAGATGATTCTCGCTGGAACCGGTTCGACAACCGCCGGAGCCGGCTCGTCCTGTACATCGGACTGGGCGACTGATGTCTCGATCTGAGCCGTGGCCTTCCCGACTGTGGTGGTGATCAGCTCGGGCGTCGAAGCCGGTCGAGCCCTCGTTACATCAGCACTGGCAACCGTCATTGGACGCGCGCGCGGCGGCGTTGGAGCCGCGACGTAGCGATTCCCGGACACGGAGGAAGGCCAGGCCGTATAGTCGGAAGTCTTGCCGCCGGTCACGGAGATACGAACCTCTCCGGAGTTGCGCGTGATCGTGTACGGGTGCTTCGCATCCAGGTCGATGACGACGCGGACGATATTCGGACGGAACTGCGAGTAGCGAACGTTGGTGATACCGCCGCGCGACGCCTTGTCGTACGTGCGGCGCGACATGTCGAGAGTGGCTCCCTTTAGATCGACGACAACCCGATAGGGCGCCTCGAGCGTGAAATCCTGCACGTCGACGGCGGCGTTGACCCCGATCACCACCTCAGCCTTCCCCGACGAGGGGACGACGCTGAGTGAGTGAACGGTTGCGGCCGACGAAGGCAGGAACAGGAGCGCCGCGGCTGGCAGCGCTTTCAGAAAACTCATTGACGGAGCCTCATTTTGCTCGAATCGGGCGGCGCTATCGGCAGGAGCTCCTGGCGACTATAACCGAACTCTTCGATCGTGAAAATCACTGCTTTGGGCTGGATGGCCGCGACGCGCATTCTTCCTATCGTCTGGCCAACACGGACCTTGTACTGATCTCTAGACGTGATATCTCTCAAAACCGCAACAGAGTTCTGGCCGCGAGGGTCGTAAGCGACACCTACCAGTTTCAGGTCGGACAGGAGGGGCTTCAGATCGGATGTAGTCAGCAGCGACACAAATGGATCGCGCCGGCCGTCCCCGTCATACGCAAAAACCTCTCGGTTGATCAGCACCTTTGGCCCGCTATCGACGGCCGGAACGGGCGCAGTTGCGACCGCCGGCTTCTTGGGGTCGGGAGCAGGGGGCCGCGACGCCCTGTTGGTGACTGGCTTGGCGGCCGTGTTCGGACTCGGTTTCGACGTCGCCTGCGCGCGCGCTTGCGCGGATGCGCCGCTCGCCATGGCCGCCACGAAGACCAGCGCGAAAGTGATAGAGCGCTTCATTATTGTTTCACCGTCGAGGGCGGTGCGTATGGTGTCGTGCGCACCACGTAGGTCTGAACCTGGAACTGGGTGTCGACGAGCGACTCGCCCTTCTTCACCCGGGCCTTCGTCTTGTCCGCTATGGGGCGCAGCTTGATCGCCATCGTTACGGGCGCGATGATGCGGTTCAGTGAGCCGACGTTGCTCAGAAACTGGCCAACCGGGTGGTACCCACCGATGACGCCGAGCTTGTAGCGATAGGTATCGAACTGTTCGCCCGGCAGAACCGGCATCGGTTCCACTGTCGCCAGATCGAGTCCGACGCGGCGGGCCGCGGTTGAAATGTCCTCGAGGAGCGCCGGCACTTCGTTGCTCCTGGGAACGAGCTGCCGCATCACTCTGAGGCTCTGCTCGTATTCCGCGGACTGCGCACGGAGCTTCTGCAGGCTGCCCTGAGCGATATCAGCCTTCGCCTGCTGGTTCTTCTTGTCGAGCGAGTCGACGTGAGCCTGCGTAACGGCCAGTTCCTGTGCCTTTGGCTTGTACAGGAAATACCAGTACGCGCCGACCAGCACTACGGCCGCGACACCAATGGCCGCCAGCGTCTGCTCGCGCTTAGTCATGTTGACGCCGATTGCCATGTTAGTGCACCGCCGAAACTACGAGTGGAACCGTCTTGATCGCGAAGGCGGGAGGAGATTGCGTCTCCGCCTCGAGAGTGAACTCCGTGACTTCCTTGCCTTCCGCCTGAACCAGATCGGAGCGGCTTAGCTGCACGTTCTGAATGAATGGCGACGCTTCGAGCGACTTCATGAACCGCGTGAGCGCCTGAATGTCCACCGTACGCCCGACAATCTTGAACTTCAGGTCTTTCGCGGCAGCCAGCATTGAGTCGGACCTCGCCTTGAGCGCCCGATTTCTTTCCGCCGTTCTCTGCTGCGCCGATTGCGTGCTGTCGACCGGAGTCGCCGCTCTTTTCGTAGTGTCAGCGGCAGCGACGCTGCGGGGCGCGCTTGTCTGCGTGATTTCGGTCAGCCACGTGTACTGCGGCAGCGCGTTGCTGATCTCATACATGAGATGCGACCAGAGATAGCGGGAATCGTCGATCGACTTGATGATCGCGATCTGCTGATACAGTGAGTCGCGCGATGCCTCCGCCTTTGCCTTCGCCGCCAGAACAGCGCCGTACTGCGCTGAATCCTTGACCGCCTTGGTTTCCCTGTCCTCCAGCTCGCTGGCCTTCGCGGCCTGATGGATGAACATGAAAACGATGAGCGCTCCGCTTACACCCGCCGCGGCAACTGCGCCCAGCATGTACTTGTCGGTGATTTTTTCGGTTAACCCGGCGAGCCACGGTGGAGGCTTGAGGTTGAACTCAAACTTCGCCGGGCTGCTGGTCTTCGCCCGCCGCTTTTTCTTGCCGTCCCCGGGTAGGAGATTGATCTCGATCATGGTGTCAGTGCTCCGGGGTCAGTTCTTACGGAGGGCAAGGCCGATCGCGAGCATCAGGAGAGGCGCGACCTCGTCGGTCACAAGCGACTCCAGCGCGCCGTCCCTCACCGACATGGTCGTGAGCGGGTTGGCGAGCTCCACTGGCTTCTTCAGCCGTTGCCCAAGTGCTTCAGTCAGACCTGGCGTGCGTGACCCGCCGCCGCAGGTATAGACGGCCTTCATCTGTCCGTCGCCCTTGAGCGACGTGGACAGGAACGCAATCGCGCGCTCCAGTCCGGTAGCGATCTCTTCGGTACGCTGCAGAATCACGGAATCGAGCTGTGCGGATCGGTCGTACCCTCTGATGAGCGCTTCAGCGTCGGCAGCCGAAAGCCCGTGTTCGCGCTGTAGATCCTCGCGAAAACGGCGGGTGCCAATGGGAAGATCGCGGGTCAGAATTGGGACGCCCTCGTCCAGAATGTTGATGTTCGTGACTTCGTGTCCGATGTTCACGAGCCCAACGGCGCCGGACATCGCATCCGGATAGTTGAGCTCGAACGCGTTGTGGAGCGCGAATGCGTCCACGTCC
>DATHGO010000310.1:0-4924 GCA_035317585.1 Gemmatimonadaceae bacterium
CTCGGCCAGCGCGCCAACATTGAGCGCGTCGCCGGCGAGAATCACATTTCCCTCCGCGACATTCTGATCGACGATCCGGGCACCTCTGAGAAGCGCGACAGGTACGCCGACTATCTGTGGAAGCGCCGGCAGCGCAAAGGACTCAGCCACGGCGAGGCGCATCAGCTTCTTTTCAACGGGAACTACTTCGGATCCGTAATGGTTGCATGCGGCGATGCCGACGCGCTCCTCGCCGGCGTTGGCATGCACTACCCGGAAACGATTCGTCCCGCGCTGCAGGTCATCGGGCCGCATCCCAAGGCCGAGATCGTGAGCGGGCTCTACATGCTCGTCTTTGAGAAGCACGTTATCTTCTGTGGAGACACGACCGTCAACATCGATCCCACCGCTGAGCAGTTGGCGCAGATTGCCTATTCAGCGGGCAGGATCGTTCAGACTTTCGGCATCACGCCCCGGATCGCGATGCTGTCGTTCTCCAACTTCGGATCAGTGCGCCATCCGGAAGCGGAGAAGGTCGCGAAGGCGGTCGCGATTCTGCGGAAGCGCGACCCTGCGCTCGTCGTCGATGGCGAGATGCAGGCTGATACGGCGATGGACGAGAACATCCTCCGTTCGGCGTATCCCTTCAGCATGCTGAAGGAGCGGGCGAACGTACTGATATTCCCCAACCTGAGCGCCGGGAACATCGCGTACAAGCTCCTCCACCACCTGGGTGGCGCCACGAAAATCGGACCGATTCTGCTCGGTATGAATCTTCCCGTGCACGTGCTCGAGCAGGGCGCCGACGTTCAGGATATCGTGAATATGGCCGCCGTCGCGGTGATCGATGCGCAGCAGCGGACCAACGAGAGGAAGGGCACGTAATGGCAACCGAGATAAAGCCTCAGCGCAAGGAGGTCGTGCGCGAGAGCGGTATTGGTTTGAGCAAGCAGGGACTCAGCCCCCGCGGCGAGGTCCACTGGAATTTGATTGCGCCCGAGCTGTTTCAGGCGGCAGCCCGCCGTAGCGAGGGTGAATTTGCGGACATGGGTCCGTTCGTCGCCGTTACCGCTCCCCACACGGGACGCTCTCCGAACGACAAGTTCGTCGTAAAGGAGCCGAGCTCGGACAAGGATGTTGATTGGGGTAAGGT
This sequence comes from Gemmatimonadaceae bacterium, assembly GCA_035317585.1. Classification (GTDB taxonomy): domain Bacteria; phylum Gemmatimonadota; class Gemmatimonadetes; order Gemmatimonadales; family Gemmatimonadaceae; genus UBA4720. The sequence continues at coordinate 1,133 of DATHGO010000310.1, forward strand.
CAATCACCCGCTGACGGTCGAGAAATATCAACTGCTGCTGGAAGACGTCCGCAGCTATCTCAATGAGACCCCCGAGCTGTTCGTCGAGGATCTCTATTGTGGCGCTGATCCATCATATCGGTTGTCCGTACGCTACGTGTCGCCAAACGCGTGGCACATGGCGTTCGTGCGCAACATGTTCATCCGTCCGGAGCTGAGCGATCTCCCGACGTTCGATCCGAACTTCACAGTTCTTCACGCACCCGAGTTCGAGGCCAATCCCGCGCGCCATGGTACGCGCTCCGGAACCTTCATCGTTCTCAACATCGCCGAGCGCACGATTCTCATCGGAGGCACGCGCTACGCCGGGGAATTGAAGAAGGCGATGTTCACGGTCATGAACTATCTGCTTCCAAAGCAGGGCGTGCTCTCCATGCATTGCTCCGCAAACGTTGGGAGGTCCGGCGACACAGCCTTGTTCTTCGGGCTTTCCGGAACGGGAAAAACGACACTTTCCGCTGATCCAGATCGCCGGCTGATTGGCGACGATGAGCACGGCTGGTCGAAGGACGGGATCTTCAATTTCGAGGGTGGCTGCTACGCGAAGGTCATCAACCTCACGCCCGAGAGCGAGCCAGAGATCTATCGCACGACCCAGATGTTCGGCACCGTCCTCGAGAACGTGGTGCTCGATCCGGCCACCAGGGAGGTCCGGTTTGCCGACCAGTCCATCACGGAGAACACGCGCGCGTCCTATCCGCTCCACTACATTCGCAACTTCGTCGAAGGCGGACGCGGTGGTCATCCGAAGAATGTCGTCTTCCTGACCGCTGATGCATTCGGAGTATTGCCGCCAATTGCGCGCCTCACCCCGCAGCAGGCGATGTACTACTTCCTGTCCGGATACACGGCCAAAGTCGCGGGTACAGAGCGCGGCGTGAAGGAGCCGCAGCCCACCTTCAGCGCGTGCTTCGGGGCGGCGTTCCTCGTCTGGCACGCGACGAAATACGCGAGGATGCTCGGAGATCACCTGCGCGAGCACGACTCAAATGTCTGGTTGATCAACACAGGCTGGAGTGGTGGACCCTACGGAACTGGCGAGCGCATCAAGCTCAAATACACGCGCGCCATCGTTCACGCCGCGCTGGGCGGCGAACTGGACGAAAGCGACACGCGCAGGGATCCAATCTTCGGGCTAGCGGTCCCGACCGAGATCAACCGGGTTCCCGCCAATGTGCTTAACCCCCGGTCGACGTGGTCTGATCCCGCCGCTTACGACGCGCAGGCGAAGAAGCTCGCGGGCATGTTCCGAGAGAATTTCGAAAAGATCGGAAACGTGGACGCCGCGACGAAGAACGCCGGCCCGAAGGGCTGACGCCAACCCGGCGCGAGAGACGGGCCGTGCGCTTCGAGATTCTGCGCGACCCCGTCTGGAACAACATCCGGGTCGACGAGCTGACGCTCAAGCTCGTCGACACCGAAGTCTTTCAGCGGCTCAGATACGTACGCCAGCTCGGTTGGACGTACCTCGTTTACCCCGGCGCCACCCACTCCCGATTCGAGCACGCGCTCGGCACGCATCACCTTTCACGTCGCACTCTGGCGCTCCTCAGTGAGGCGGAAGACTCGACGTCGATCGGTGAAATAGACCAGGCGATAGTCAGATCGGCGGCGCTCCTTCACGACGTAGGGCACTACCCCTTCTCCCACGCGCTGGAAGAGATCGGAGCGCTTCATCACGAAGACGTCGCGCGTCCGCTCATCACCGAAGGGAGTGTCGCGTCCCTCCTGTCGTCGCACCTTGGCAAGGACGCTCCGCTCGCGGTCTTCGACCTGATTCGCGGCCGGAGCGAGAATCCGTTGCAGGGACTCATCTCGGGTTCGCTCGACCTCGACAAGATTGAGTACCTGAAGCGCGATGCGTTCATGTGCGGCGTCCCCTATGGCGAGATAGATGTGGACCGGTTGACGAATTCGCTCGTCCTGGTCGACGATCCGGAAACCGGGCGGCGTGCGCTGGGTGTCCAGGAGAAAGCGCTGTCAGCGCTCGAGTCGCTGCTGTTCGCGAAGTACCAGATGTACCGGAACGTCTATTGGCACCACGCCGTGAGAAGCGCGACGGCGATGTACAAGCGACTGGTCGAGGACGCCGTCAAAGCCGAAGTAGTGGACGTTCAATCCCTGGCGCGTCACACCGACGAGGGTTTGATGCACACACTCGAGAGCGACAGGCCGACGCCACTGCTCTTCGCGCTCAAGGAGCGGAGGCTTTACAAGCGCGCGGCGGAATGGCCGGCCGCGGAGCTCGATGATGACATGGTCGAATGGATCGCGACCGACAGGAAGCGCGTCGCCGAAGCGGAGAACTCCCTCGCCAGGGAGTTCGGGCTCGCGCCTGGAGAGCTGCTGCTGGATTATCCGGTGAAAACTCAGATGCTGGGACTCGACATCCCTGTCCTGAGGCGCAGCGGCAAGGTGGAGCGGCTCACGGGAGAGGGCTGGATCGGGACGATCAACCTGCCCTCTCTCTCCGAAGAGTTGTACAAGAGCGCGAGGTGGCTGCGCGTCTTTACGGCGAAGCGCGCCAGCCTGGAGCCGCGCCGACTTCTCGACGCGTTGGAACGATCGCGCTGACCGATCGTTATAAGATGGATGCGTGTGCAGAGATATTTCGCCGCGTCAGCTGTCGCACTCCTGGTTGCCGGCTGCGCGATTGCCGTTGCGGCTCCGGCGACTTCGCCGTCGAGCCCACTCGGCGCAAGCACAAGCAAATATGGCGGGACGGAAGCGCGCATCTTCGATCTCATCAACGCTGAGCGGCGACATCAGGGGTTGCCCGCGCTCGTCTACAACGCGCAGCTGGATCGAATGGCGAAGATCCAGGCCGAGAACATGGCGCGCTTCCAGAAAATGGCCCACACCATCCCCGAGTCGCAGCTGCCGACACTCGGCGATCGCGCCCGTTATGCCGGGTATCGCTATGGCCGCCTCGCTGAGAACGTAGCGCTCGGTTATCCCAACGCGGAGACTGCCGTCCAAGGTTGGATGAACTCCAGCGGGCACCGCCGAAACATTCTCGATAGCGGCGTCGAGGAGACCGGAATAGGCATCGCGAGGTCTTCGGCGGGCGGTCTTTATTACTGCCAGGTCTTTGGGAGACGGTTAACCGCCCCATAGGGGGATGCCTGGCGAGCTACGTCTGTTTCCAGGAGCCTTTCCCACAGGCTAACTCCTTGTCCCCCAAGGGATTGGAGCTGAGGTGTGGATGACGTCGTAAAATGTGACCTCGGGCTAGCGAGAACCGTCCTATTGGCATGAGCCGACTCACGTCCGCAGCTACCCTCCTGCTCGCAGTGTCCAGCTCGTCCCTCGCTCAGCAAGCTTCATTCGCGGCTAACGATACGGGCCCCGTCTCTGACGCGATCTTCGAGACCAAGGACGCGGCAATCGCCACAGCTGGACTCGTCCCGCTCGCACACGCGCAGCTCCCCAAAGGACAGCGCGAGGTGAGAATCTGGTACTCGGGTTTTGGGAACCCGCAGTACCTCGTCATCATCCGGCAGAACGGCACCAAGGTCACTGGCCGCCTGATGCTCTGGTGGGATCAGTACTACGAGTCGACTCCTTCCTCGGCCGACGTTCGCGTCGACAACTTCGTTCGCAACGGTTATGACTGCGGACCAATCACGAAGCGCGATTCGCACTTCGGTGAGGACCGTTGGATCAGCTCGATCTGCGAAGCGAAGCTGAAGGGAACACCGGACTGGAAGGCATTCCTCTCCGAAGTGGAAGCGCACGCGCTTCCGCAGAGCG
>DATHGO010000311.1:0-6329 GCA_035317585.1 Gemmatimonadaceae bacterium
TACGCGCCGACGGCTCAATAGAGCCCAACACCAACGACGGACCAATGAAGATCAGCATCGAATACTGCGTTGTTTGAAACTACAAGCCGCGAGCCGCCAGTTTGGCGGCTGAGATTCGCCAGCGCTTTCCCGACGCGGAGCTCCAGATGATTCCCTCGAGGGGAGGCAGATTCGAGATCATTGCCGACGGAAAACCGATTTACGAGAAGTCGAAAACAGGACGGCACGCCAAGCCGGGTGAAGTCCTATCACTCCTGGAAGAGAAATCTTGAAATCATGAGAGTCGCGTTGTCCACCGGTGGAGGAGACGCTCCCGGGCTCAACGCAGTAATACGCGCCGCCGTACTTTCGGCCTGTAACCGCGGCTGGGAAGTGCTCGGCATAAAAAAGGGCTATGCCGGTCTGCTCGGCGAAGAAGAGGTCATTCCGATGACCGCTGCGACGGTGCGCGGAATCGCTCACCTTGGCGGGACGATCCTCCGCACCACCAATCGCGGGAATCCGTTCAGCTATCCGATCCCGCAACCCGACGGGACATTCGTCGACAAGGACCGGTCCGGTGAGCTGATAGAAAATGCGCGGAAGCTTGGCATCGATGCCATCATCTCGATCGGCGGGGACGGATCGATGGCAATCGCCCACGAGCTCTGTGAGCGTGGGATGAAAATCGTCTGCGTTCCAAAGACCATCGACAATGATGTGAGCGGAACGATCACTACGTTCGGCTTCGACACCGCGGTGAACACGGCGCTGGAAGCGATCGACAAGCTGCACACGACTGCCGAGAGCCACGACCGCGTCATCGTTCTCGAGGTGATGGGCCGCAACGCGGGATTCATCGCGCTCCACGCCGGGCTAGCCGGTACGGCCGATGTGATTCTCATCCCGGAAATTCCTTACGACATCGAAAAGGTGTGCGAGAAGATCGCCGCCCGCAGCAGGTCGGGCAGGCACTTCTCTATTGTGGTGATCGCCGAAGGCGCGTTTCCAAAGGGTGAGGCTCCGGCAATCCGCGGCAAATCCATGCCGGGCCAGGCGGTCAGAATCGGCGGCGTCGCCGAGCGACTCGCCAACGAGATCGAGGATCGCACGAAAAAGGAAACGCGCTCACTGATCCTGGGACATCTTCAGCGCGGTGGCCAGCCCACGGGTTACGACAGACTGCTGGCGGTGAGATTTGGCGGCGCAGCAGTGCGCGCCGTCGCAGATGAAAAGTGGGACCACATGATCGCTCTGCAGTCACCGCATATCGTGACCATTCCGCTTGCCGAAGTGCTTGAAACGCCGAAACGCGTCGAGATCGACCACGACACGGTATTGACGGCGCGGGCTACTGGTATTTCCTTCGGGGACTGAGAAGGGCGGGAGGGCCGATTTTGCCTCCCGAACAGGGGTTTCTGGAGGGCTGCGCCAAATGTGTATCAATCTCTCGCCCTCTCGTCCCTTGGAGAGGACACCCGGGCCTGATCCGATTCGACTGGATGGACGTAACTCGTGTGGTCATAACCACTTAGCCCAACTGACCGGGTATGGCACCCCACGTGCACCCCATTACGGCATGATTCCCCGTTCTAGCTCCATTTCAGTCGCTTTCTTATTGCGGTTCGCCATGCCCGCCGTGCTGGGACTCATTGTCTCGGCAGGCGTCGCAGAAGCGCAGCGACCGGTTCCGGCCAAGCCCCTGGCGCCTGCGACACAGCAATCGCAGACGCTTCGGGAGCAGATCGTGCCTCCCGGATTCTATCCGCCCGCTGGTATGTGCCGCATTTGGATCAACGGCGTGCCGGCGGGGCAGCAGCCGGCACCATCCGATTGCGCGTCGGCGGTTAGAAATCGTCCGGCCAATGGAAAGGTTCTCTTCGGAGACGATCCGCCGAAGACCAAAAAAGGAAAATCCGACAAGAACAAGTCCAGTCCAACGGATCAACTTGTCGATCTAATTACTCGGAGGATTTCAAAATGAAGGCAGTCATCATCACACTAGCGCTTGCGGGACTCGCTTCGGCCGCACCGGTCGATGCCCAGATCCTTGGAACGCGCCTACCGACGCCCGCCACCAATACCAACGCCAGTATCAATGGGTCGTGGCAAGTGGTCGGCCGCGATGGCAGCGGCAACACGATCTACGAGCGCCGTACTCAAGACCGCAACGGCAACATTGTAGTTCAGCGTGCGCGTCGCGATTCCTATGGCAACATGTCAATCATCAGCACCAATACCGTGGGCAACACCAATGTCCGCGGCAATGTTGATGGGTCATGGCAGGTAGTCGGTCGCGATGGCAGCGGAAACACGATCTACGAACGCCGTACCACCGACAGGAACGGCAACATCATAGTTCAGCGCGCGCGGCGCGATTCCTATGGCAACATGCAGATCATCAGCACCAACACCATTGGGAACAACAGCAATCGCGGCAACAATTGCGCTTATAACCAGAGTACGAACACCGTCGGCGACATCATATTCGGGCGCACCAATAACAATGTGAACTGCGACGACGTCGGTAATCGTGTCGACGGCGGCTGGTATCAGGTCGGCCAGGGCCGCGACAACAACTCGATCTACGAGCGCCGCATCCGCGATTCGAATGGCAACCTGGTGATCCAGCGCGCCCGTCGTAACCCGAACGGTACCTTCACGATCCTCAACACCCGCCGCTACAATGACAACAGCGACAAACAGTGGCGGAAGGCGCAACGGCAGCAGCAGAAGGAAATGAGGAAGCAGCAAAAGGAACAGGACAAGCAGTATAGGAAGGGGCAGCACGATGGTAACGACGACAATCGCCCGGTCGTGCGCGCTGACGATCGCTCCTATGTCGCCAGCAACGCGGAAGTAAAGGGCAACGGACATGGAAAGGACAAGGGCAAGGGCAAGCACAAGGACTAACGGTATTTCCTGACATAGCGACGGCCCCGGGCGAGCAAAATCTCCCGGGGCCGTTTCGCATCGGGTGCGATGTAGGCAATTTCCACGGTGAATGCAGCGCACCGTAACCGATAGATATCTTCCGCCCGACCACGCGGCCTACGTCGCGGCCGAGCCGCCAACTGGCCGGCTGATCGTAATTGCCCCGACTCGCGCCGCCTGCGAGACAATTGAGCTGGCGCTCGGCCTGCGGATCCAGACGACTCTCGAGAAGCAGCACGGATCGGAGATCCGCGATCTCGCCGCCGCCGGAAAGGGATTTGGGATCGTCGCCGGCACGGGCACGGGTAAGACACTTTCCATTCGCCCGATCGCGGAGACGATCCTTGGCACCGACACTTTGAAAGTCGGGGTGGTGAACCGCGAGCGTGAAGCGACGCCGGAGACGCCAAGCTGGAACGTGATTGTGGTGACGACGGGAATCGCGCGCCGCTGGTTCCAGGACGGAGACATACTTCCAACTGACACGCTGGTCGTGGACGAGATCCATCAGACATCCGCGGAGCTCGAGCTCTGCCTCGCCCTCGGAAAGAGAGTTGAGTGTCGGTTCATCTGGCTGTCCGCGACCGTGGATCCGACGTTCTACGCGCGTTACCTCAACGCCGCGGCGGTGCTCGAAACCTCCGCGTTCGATCCATCGAAAGCGGCGGACGTGAAGATCATTCGCAAGGATCCACGGACATTTCTCGACGACAGGTTTCTGCAGCAGGTCGTAAAGGAGCGTCGCGGGGTCGGGATGTTCCTTCCGACGCGAGCGGGCGTTGAGGAGGCGGCGGAGCTGGTGGGGGAGCGCTTTCCGCGAATCAACACCGCGTTCTATCACGGTGGTGAGCCAATCAGGATAATTCGCCCATTTCTCGAAGGCGAAGAGAAGAAGCCCTATTTCCTGGCGATGACGGCGGCGGGTCAGAGCGCGCTCAACGTTCAAGGGCTCGACACCGTTGTCATCGACGACACTCGCTTCAGCAACGTCATCGAGCGCGGCAAAAACGTCCTCACCCGGCTTCACCTCGGCGCCAACGAGATTCTGCAGATGGCCGGCCGCGTTCATGGTCGCGTCGCCGGTGGAAGGGTGTTCATACTCTCTGATCGCGACATTCATTTCTCCTCGCTCAGACCGACCGCGCCGGAGTTCCAGCTGGCGGGAGATTCCGAGCGCGTCGCTATGACATGCGCGGATCTCGGCGTCGCCGCGGACCAGCTGGATCTGCCTGTTCCGCTCGATCGCGTTGCGTATCGCAAAGCGGTGTCGCTGCTCGAGCAGCGGGGCATCATCGAGAACGGAAGGCTCTCGCGTTACGGAAAATCCGTCGAAGCGATGCCGGTGGATCGGCCGTGGGCGGAGCTGCTGGTGAATGCCGATGATGAGCTCGTTCCTTACCTGGCGGTGATGAGCTCGATCGAGTCACTGCACCGGATGACGCGTGAGGAGCGCGATCTCTCCGGCGTCATTGTGCCCGGCAGCGATAATCTCACCGCGTACAATCTCTACGCGGAGGCTTTCTCGCACTGCGGCTATATCGGGGAAGTGTACGGTCTGCCGCGACATCTCTTCGATGAGAGCATCGAAAGCTGGGCCGAGCAACGCGGAGTGCTGGTGAAAGCCATCGAAGATGCGGCGCTGGCGACCGCGAGCATCTATCGCGCCCTCGGCATGGAGCTGCCGACGAAAATGGTGAATGCGCGCGATCACATCTATCGAAAATTCACGGAACTGCTCGCGCAGTACATGCCCTTCGATCTGGTCGTCGACGAGCGCACCGCCGACGGAACCGAGGCACGAGTCTCCAAGACGAGTGTGGCGGGCAGCTGGGGGGCGATTGCGGGCGATCTCCGCTATTTCGCCGATCGTTCCGGCATTCCCCGCGCAGCGATCGAAGGCACGCAAATTCCGATGGAGCTGATCCGACGCTACGCGACGCGCGGCAAGGTCGAGGTGGTTTACGATCCGCGCCGAAAACACGGTCCGCTCATGCTGAAGCGAACAGTGGAATATTTCGGCTTCGAGCTCGAGAGCGAGGTGGAAACGGTGGAGGATTTTCCACCGGACCTGGCGAAGGAAGCACGGCGCGCTCTGGCGGAAGCATTGGCTCGGGGCGAAGCCCGGCACTTTGCGGTGAAAAAAAACCGCGAGGCGATCGAGGAGATCCGCGAGGCGTACAAGCGCTCCGGCGGCGAGACGAAACGTCTTGGCTTGCCCGAGCTCATCGCATTGTACGAAGAGCAGCTCGCTGGCGTCAGCTCGATGGATGACTTCCAATCGGCCAGGCTTGCGGTGGATATCAACAAGTTCGTTCCCCCCGATATCCGAGACCGACTCGAGCGTTTGCCAAACAAGGTCACGATTCGTGATCGCGAGGTCGAGATCGACTACGACGTGGAGGATCGCGATGGTCAGCGTCGCGGCGTGGCCCGACTTCGTCTCCCGGAAAAGCTCGCGCGCACGCTCACGGACGCGGAAATTCCCGAGCTCGATCGTCCGGTGCGCTTCGTAGTGCTCCGCGGCCAGCGTGGAGCAGTGCGCTCGGAAACGCTCGACGAGCTCCAGGAGCGTCTCAAGCAGCCGTGGTCGCCGGACGAAGTCGAGGAAACGCAGGACGATCGCAGCATGTTGTCGCACGCCGAGAGCGAAGTGCGGCGGATAGCGGGCGAGTTTCGGCGGCACCGGAGGGGTGGCGATCACCGGCACGGAGCGCGACGCGGATCTCGTGGTGGTCCGCGCACGCGTGAGAGTGGACGCGGTGGCTCGAACCAGGGCGGACCTGCTCGCGGTCCCGGCCGAAGTTCGGATCCCAGGCGCCGCCGACGTGGACGGTAGCCGCGACGCGCACTGGCGCCGCCTGCTCTCACTCGTATAATCCGCGCATGCCAGCACAACACTTCGCCCAGCACTTCACCGAGCATCAGAAAGTCATCGATGCTTGTATCGCTTCGCTCCAACCCGCGTCTGACGCGGCCGCGGAGGCCATCATCTCCTGCCTCGCGCGCGGCGGGAAAATTCTCGCCTTCGGGAACGGAGGCAGCGCGACCCAGGCCAGTCATCTCGTCGAAGAGCTCATTGGCCGCTACAAGGAGACGCGGAGGCCTCTCCCCGCGATCTCGCTCGTTGGTGACGCGGGAGTCGTCACCTGCATCGCCAACGACTTCGGATACGGCGCGCTGTTCGAGCGTCAGGTCGAGGGACTGGCGGTAATGGGTGATGCTGTCGTCGGCATCACCACGAGCGGCCGCTCCGAGAACGTGCTGCGCGGACTCAAAGCCGCGAAGGACAAAGGCGCGGTTACGATTGCGCTATGCGGGAAGCATGGCCTGACTGGTGGCGACGCCGACCACATTATTGCCGTGCCGAGCGAGGAAGGAGCGTACATCCAGGAAGTGCATCTGATGCTGATTCATGT
>DATHGO010000312.1:0-7480 GCA_035317585.1 Gemmatimonadaceae bacterium
AAAGACACGACGGCGCTCGTCGGGATTCCGGACCCCCGTGTCGTCGTTTTTTTCAGGGACACTGCCCCCAACATCCTCCCCTCTGCCCGGGGACGAGCCTTCGACTTGCAAAAGACCGAAGAGCGGCAAGACCTGCGTACGTTGATCAGAAGAGAACGCGAGCGTTGGCGATCCAGGAAACCGCGCGATTACAGGTTCTTGCTGAGAGTCGGTTGTTTCTGTCCGGGAACTCGCGGCTGGCTATTGATGGAAGTCCGCAGCGGCGAGCCGCTCAGAGCGTGGGACAGAACAGGCCGATCTGTTCCACTCACTGATTGGAACACGCTCAGCATCGACGGACTTTACGCCAATCTCGAACACGCGGCCGAGAGGGATGGCAACGTTCAGATCGCCTTCGATCGGCGTTTGCATTTCCCTACGTACATAAGGACGAGCGCAGCGCGGGTACCGGACGCCTGGGGCATTTTCGAGGCGCGAGCGGTGACGCCGCTTCGAGCGCGTCGGCTCCCGGTTGCGAAGACGCGCTGAGCATGCGCACCTAACGCCGAATCAAGACGACTTCTCCCGGCCGTGAGCTTCGCCGCGCAGAATGAAGCACGTCGAGCTCGCCGCCGCGATTCGCTTCCCGTTCTGATCGGTGATATCGCACTCGACGTACCCCACACTCCTGCCCCGATTGGTGACGCGCGCCTCGGCGCGCAGGTGCGATTTCCAGACCGGACGGAAGAAGGTGATGTTGAGCGAGATCGTAGTGAAGCCTTCGTCCGCGGCCAGCGTCGAAGCGAACGCCATTCCCATCGCCGCATCGGCGAGATCGCAGAGTATGCCCCCGTGCAATGTGCCCATCGGATTGGCGTGTTGCGGGCCTGCCTCCATCGAGCCTACTGCCCGGCCTTCTCCAATTCCCTCGATGACAAAGCCAATCAGCTTGGCGATCGGCGGTTTATCGGCGAGTACTTTCTGAATTAGCGGGTGTGTGATTCCGGATGGATTCGTCATGCGTTTGAGGTTGCGTTCACGGGAAGGTTAACCTAGCGCATTCGACCATTTCGCGCGGACGATGCGGCTGCCTAACCGCCGATTGCGATGCCGACCTTGCCGCGCGTGTGGCCGGCGGCCACGTACCCACTTATTAAATCGGGGTGGCCTCGGCGTACAGAGTCCGGCGGATCGTTTGTGACGGGTATCGCGATACTTCGAGAGCGCGGACCAGTCGCTCCGACTTCCATATCTCTCGGGTAGTTTCTCGCATTGCTACATTGCGAGCCGTGTGCGAGATAAGATTCTCGCGCTCAGGGTCGTCTTTGCGTAGCGACGGAACTGCAACGAGTTACGTCCTTCAGCATTTCTCTCGGCCTGCTTATCTCGCATACAGCTTGCAGGATTCTTATTTCTCTGCACAATAAACGAGCAGTACAATTACTAGTTAGGCAGATGCAGATCGGCTACTTGCGTCGACCGAATTCTGGTCGCCTTAGCCAATCCGCCTTATTTCGGCCGACGTTTTGCTTTTGTTCGGAGTACGTCTCGTGCAGCTGGAGGTCCAATGCGTAACATGGTAACCGGATTTGTCGTGCTCTCGTTTCTCGCATGCTCGTCGAAAGCACCAACTGAGAATGACACAGGATTAAGGGTCGCGCCGCCTACACTTTCAATCACTGTGACTTCGCGTCCAATGCCAAATGCGCGGGGCGGGCAGGACCTTGAAGTATCCGCATTGCTCCGAAATTCAACCAAGTCCCACATCCTGTTAGTTAACGGCGCGCAATGCCCTCTTTTCGTTCGGCTATTGCCAGACCCGACGGGTGAGCAGGTCGGCTCGCTCGACCCTTCCATGGGGTGCAAGTCAGGAGGCCCGACGCTCGACCTCGCTCCCGGCGCTACCGCGACGCTGACACGCGTCTTCCCCGCTGACACGCTGGCGTCCTTTGCTGCCGGCAAGTATGGAATCAACGCGGTGGTCACTACGACGACGGCCGTGTCAGGTGTTTGGGGTGGAACAGTGCTTCTTCCTCTGGAAGCTTCGCAATAACTCAGTTCTGACGCGCACCGCCTAACGAACGTTGCAGCAGACAAGCACTTTTCGGATGCGGCTTCGCCGCGATGGTGGTAGTGTGCTTGCAGCTGAACTAAGCGTTAGCCTGACCAGAACTCTTTTAAGGTATGGGGATGAGGATTGCTTCTTCCCTCGCGGTATTTGCCGCAATCTCGCTCGGTGTCTCCGTGTATGCCTGCAACGCTTCGCCACCTAAAGTCGCGGTCGTCCCGGTCTCGCTGGACGAAGAGCATTGTTGGTGGGCTGTCTATCGCACTTCGCTGCCACTCGACACCGTTGCCGATAGATTCGCGCGTGCATTTACATCTATCGGTTTTGCGCCTTCAGCGCCATCGCAAGTAGGCGATACCGCATGGATCAACGTCGGACCATCAAGACTCCCCGGCTACGAGGGTAGACCGATCGAGGCTCGTATGGTGGCATACCGCGCGGGTGACTCCACTCATTTTCGCACTTTCGTCGCAACGGGTGCATCGCAAGCAATTGAGCTCTGCCAACAGATTTCCCGAGCTGCACCGGTCGGCGGTGTTACGCTGCGCGAGCCCGATGGAGAGGAGAAACTCAGCGTCTGGAGGCGTCGGCCGTGACTCGGCGCGAAGTAGGATATCAGTGCATGCACACGCTAGTTTTTTTGTGCCGCGCAGGCTAACGAACGTTGCAGCTGACAAGCACTTCTGGATTGCGCGCTACGCGCGCATTGTTAGATGTGCTTGCAGCTGAACTAAGGCGTCAGTCAGTCTAACTGAGTTTCGCGTGTTGAGAATTCTGGTCGCGTTGCTAATTCTTGTCGCAGTAGTGCTGGCGTGGGTTTGGCTCGTTAGCGCGATCGGTATTTGGTGGACGTTGCGGCATCCTCCAGCTCCCATACCCGGTACAGATACGTCCTTCATAACGAGTAGCTGGGTTTATCGCCTGGCTGTGATCCTTCCGCTGGTTCTCTTTTCAGCCTGGTACTGGCGCCGCGTCTTCGGTCGCGCTGCCTAACAAACGTTGCAGCAGACGGGCGCGGCCAAGTGTGTCTCAATCGCGCCAGTTATCTCAATCTCCCGCAGAAGTATCCGACGAACGGCATGGCGCCATCGGGCGTGCTTGACCAGAAGCCGAAGAACTCGCGGCCGCTCACGCGCAGGATGGTGAACTGTTCAGTTGAGCTGCTGCCTCCATCGAGTTGGTCCTTCGGCTGCGGCCGGCCTTCGTAGAAGAACGTCACATGTCCGTTAACGTCGAGCGGTCCAATCGGCTTCTTGCGCGGCTTGCCGAGGGAGTCAATGAATTGAACTGTGGCGAGGCCGAGCGCTGCGTTTTTCAATTGCGGCGGATTGTCGATGGGCGTGAATTTGTAGCGAGCCGATCCGGAAAAAGGGCGCATTCCGTTGGATGTCGGATTGACGGTAATGTCCGCGTAGCCGACGAGCGTTCGGAGCTGTTCGACCGTCGGAGTGGTGGTCGGTGCGTCCGTCGGCAGGCACCGATCGCCTACTCTCTCACCCGATGTCTTGCCGTTCTCGAGGTGACGCCGGACTACACGCCAGGCGTTTCCTGATTTGTGCAACGCCATGATCTCGCCCCACCGCGCGTATCCCGGATTGTCACCGGCGCTCACCTGCACCACAGCCTGGTTGTGCGAATCGTTGAAGGCAACCCGCGAAAATGAAACAATCGCATCCGCGCCGGGATAGGCCTGCTTCGCCAGAGTGGTGAGACCGACGTCGCGCGCCGGCTGGACCTCACGAAAATCTTCACCCTGCGCGTAAAGAAAGCGCTTCTGTGAAGGCTGAAGCACAATCACTGGCCGCCTGTACTCAAACGTAGGTCGCAGCCACACCGAATCCTTCGGCAGTTTCTGGATGTTCTTTTCCATCGACGCATCGAGCACGCCCTGTCGCTCCAGTCGCGGTATCTCGTTGCCCATGCGCAATGCGACGAAAGCATTCTGGAAGGGAAATTCGGCGAAGCTGCTCGTGATCGGATGGAGCAAAATCGGACCTTTGGGCAATCCGTTCGGCGGATAGACCGAATCGAGCACAGCCCGATACACCGCTGCCACTTCAGCGTCCGGATAGATTGAGCGTTTGGCGTCGGGCCGAACCTCGATCGGGCCGGCCAACGCACGGGCGGGCCGATTCAGCAGACACCGTCCGAAATCGACGGTGACATCAATCGTCGTATCGAGTCCCGCGCGGGTGAGCGTTCCACCCACCAACATTGGCTTGCGTAGCGGTGGGTTGGGACAGTCGACTCTGAACTCAACCGGGCCCAACAACGGCAGCGAGTCTACCCAATATCGCCCTGCCAGGTCGGTGACCATTCGATACGAGCGTTCGCCGCGCTTCACCATCACCGCCAACTGACGAAGCGGACGACCGGATGGAGCGGCGACGAAGCGCCCGTGGATGCGGCGAGGACGATATGCTTTTGGATTGGCGTCCACTCCGAGGTAGCGCAGGGGATCGAGATGCCAGTCGGTCTCCTTCTCGCGCGGAATGCGCTCGCCGATGCGCCATTTCTCGCCGCGTCGCTCGAGCAGCCATGTATCGGCGTTCCGGCAGGATTGTCCGCAAGAGTGGTTCGTGAAGACGAGCGCCTGAGTCCGCCCCGTATTGAACGCCACACGAGTGTAGCCGAGCATTCCCCAGGCGCCGGGAAATCGCTGTCTGAACGCCAGCCAGAACGGAGACTCCCATTCGCCATTCTCGGTCGCCTGCCTCTCCAGCCCACCGCCACCGAGTCTCTCCAGAACCTGAATCGAATCGCGCGGCAGCACCGACACCGGTAGCCGATAACCAAGCTTGGCGTCGAACGGCGGACGCACCGACCGCAAAAAGATATATCGCGTCAGAGTTGCGGGGTCGATTGGTCGCTTGTGCACTGGCAGCGGCGTCGGATCAACGGGAAACCAGTCGCTGACGACGATCCGGCGCGGCGATTCGCCGTGAAAGCTGTAAAGGCTGTCGAACACGGCACGATACACGGCCGCCGCATCGTCACCTTCGCCCGCTCGCCGGGCATTTAACCCTGCTGCCGCGAGCACAATCTCGGATGCGGCTGGATTGTCGCCGGCGGGGCCTCGATAGCGCATTCCCGCCCAAGCCTGTGTGCCCTCCGCGTCGTTGGGGATTCTTTCGACGACCGTCCAACGGCCGTCGATTCTGCGCAGAAAGAGAATTTCGTCGCTGCGGCACTGATCACCACACCAGAGCGATGCCTGCATCAGCGCCTCGGTGTGTGTCTTGTTGAACCCAACCTTGCTAAGCGTGAGGTGGCCCCACGCGCCCGGATAGGTCTTCTCGAATTCGGCCGCGAACTCGGGAGCCTCCGGATACGCAATTCGACCTGCGCGTTGCAGTCGAAGGATTATTTCGTTCCTGAGCCGACTGTAACCCTCGTAGGATAGGAACGCGATCGGAATCGGATACCCGAACGGAACAATTACCGGCCGCTTCGGACTGAGTCTGGCGAACGCCAGCACCGTCGCGGTGTCGATCTTCGACTTGTGCGGCCACTTTCGGTCGCACGCAATCGGGCACGGCCCTCCCCCGCGACCTTCGGCGGTGTCGTGCATGACGATGATGCGTGGACGTTCTGCGCCGTCGACAAAAAGGAGGTCGAGCACCGCTCGATAGACGCCGACCGCATCGCCGATCGGATAGACACCAGATTCGCCCGTGGTGTCGGCCCAGAGCGGGCGACCTCGTAGGTCCGGCTGCACTTGGGCAGCCGCGTCTCCGCCAATCGATGCAGATGCCAGGGCAGTCAGGAAGAGGAGCGCGCAACGCATTAGGAGAGGGCTGGGCATGAAAGTTCGATATCGATCCGTCCATCATAAGACGAAGCTCAGGTCGAATCTTTCACATTGTTTTGGGCACTGAGCGGTCCAGGCGATTGGTGACGGCCGGTGGATGGCGAGACGCCAATTTGCACCGCCACCGCGGCGGAGGACAGAGGAGGCGCCGCGCTGTTCTCTCGAGCTCAATCCAACACCGATTGCACCGTGCAGTTACAACACTCTAGCGACGCACCCCCCCTCTCGTCAGGTTATCTCGACAGTCGGTCCATTTCACGAGGATTAATCCGTGCGCGCGTCGCCCCTACGTCTAAGCCTTCTCATCGCTTCACTTGCGACCTTCGGCCCCGCTGTTGACGCGCAGTCCCTCGTCAATCCGACGGCCGAGATGCACTGGCGCCAAGTCGGACCGTTTCGCGCGGGCCGAGGGCGCGCCGTGGCAGGCGTGCCGTCGCAACCGAACACCTTTTACATCTCCTTCGACAATGGCGGAATCTGGCGCTCAACCGACTTCGGCTCCAACTGGTTCCCGCTGTTCGACGACCAGCCCACGGGCTCGATCGGTGCCATCGCAGTCGCGCCATCCGACCCGAACATCATCTACGTAGGGAGCGGCGCGGGAATTATTCGTCCGGATCTCGCTACCGGTGACGGCATGTACAAGTCCACCGACGCCGGCAAGACATGGACGCACCTCGGCCTCCGCAACAGCCAGATGATCGCGTACATCGACGTCGATCCGAGAAACCCCAACCGCCTTTTCGTCGCGGCACTCGGCCATCCCTACGGTCCAAACGAGGAGCGCGGAATCTTCCGCTCCACCGACGGCGGACAAACGTTCGAGAAGGTCCTCTACAAAGACGCGTACACGAGCGGCAACGACGTGCGCATCGATCCTGTCAATCCGAACATCGTCTACGCGGTGCTCTGGCAGCAGCAGCAAAGCTTCATCGAAGGACAGGGATTCGGTGGCGCAGCCAACGGCGTCTTCAAGTCCACCGACGGCGGCACGACGTGGAACCAACTCACCAACGGCCTTCCCAGCGTGATTCAGGCGAACATCGCGATCGCGCCGAGCAACTCGAAGGTGATCTATGCGCTCGCATCGACGGCGACTCCGACCAACAGCGTCACCGGCGTCGTAAACCTCTACAAGACCACCGACGGCGGCGAGCACTGGGCTCCTGTCATCGGCGACTCGACGCGCGTCATGGACCCGCGCCCGCTCGCGCGTATCGGCGGCGGCGACCTTCCCACAGTCACCGTCGATCCGAAAAATGAGAACGTGATCTACAGCGCATCGGTCGTCATGTGGCGCTCCGAGAATGGCGGCGTCACATGGACCGCCGTGCGTGGCTCGCCGGGAGGCGATGACTACCAGCGCGTGTGGGTCAATCCGAACAACCCAGACGTCATCCTCGCGATCTCCGATCAGGGCGGCGTGATCTCGGCCAACCGGGGCATGTCGTGGAGCAACTGGTACACGCAGCCGACGGCGGCGATGTATCACGTCTCCACGGACAATACTTTCGCATATCGCGTATGCGGCGGGCAGCAGGATTCGGGTTCCGCCTGCGTGGACAGCCGCTCCCCCGACGGGATGATCACCTTCCACGACTGGCATCCGGTGAACATCCAGG
>DATHGO010000313.1:0-3140 GCA_035317585.1 Gemmatimonadaceae bacterium
GGTCGATTGTGAGTCGAAAACCGGAGTCCACACGCGTCCGCCGTCGATCGTTTTCCAGACACCACCGTTGACGGCGCCGAAATAAAACTCGTTGGGGCGACCCGGCACTCCCGTCGCAGCAGCTACTCGCCCTCCCCGAAATGGGCCGAGCATCCTCCAGCGAAGTCCGGAGTACAGGTCAGCTGGAATGGGAGCGGTTGGAACGCCGTGACCGAAAGCGTCGTCCGCCGCAGGGGAGGGCAGGGACGGCCGCAGAAATTCACGCAGCGTCGGTGGAAAGATGGATAGCGCGACTCCGGCCCGTCCCGCACGAAGAACAAAGTCGCGTCGTGAGCTCATTTAGGGAGTGGGTTTGCGCGCAGAACGGTGCGCAGCTCCTCGCACAACGCTTTGGAAAGCTCCGGCCTCCCGTCGTATACCGCCGGCGTATTCTGGAACAGCGCGATCTCCCACTTTCCGCTTTTTCGCGCGGCTACCAGTGATTGGACGGCATTTCTCTCTGGATTGATGTCATCCTTTCCGGGCGGGACCATTCCCGCGTTGGCGCGCAACAGCAGCACGTCACTCGAGATCGGCCGGACCTCGCGCACGATGGTGACATAGGTTGCCGTCTGGTGGTGGGAGAACACTTCGCTGACGTGAGCGCCGATCTCGAGCTGACCGTTTACCTGGCTTCCGTCGAACCCGACGATGCTGCCGTTCGATGCGAAGAGGAGCGCGTAGTCGCGGGCGTTACGCTTGTTCCACGCCTGGATGAGCTTTTCATAGAGCTCGCGCGCAGCTCTCTCCGCGTCAGCACTCCCCGATTCGCCCGGTGTCATTGACGCGTCTCCCTCGACAGATCCTCGAACCGCTGCTCGATTCTTCGGTCGGGCACCAGCCACCACAGAGCCACGAGCACGTAGATCGCATCGGAAATAAGCTGATTCACGAATGCCAGCGGAATTGCAAGCAAGTACAGAACCACTGAGATGAGGCCCTTTGCGTCATTGCCGATGGCGGCCTTCAGCTTTGAGCCGGCCCCCTGGCTCCGGATTATCGTCTGCGAGAGGATGTAGTACGCAATGCCGGCCATCATGAGTACCACCCCGTACAATGCAGTCGGCAGCGGGGCAAAGTGGTTTTCTCCCATCCAGCCTGTCACGAAGGGCATGAGCGACAGCCAGAAGAGCAAATGCAGGTTCGCCCAGAGAACTCCGCCCGTGACGCGGTCGGTCAGGTAAAACATGTGGTGATGATTGTTCCAATAGATGCCGATCACAATGAAGCTGAGGACATACGTAAGGAACACCGGAAGCAGCGGGGATACAGCCGCCAGATCCGACCCATGCGGCACTTTCAGCTCTAGAACCATGATCGTGATGATGATCGCGATCACTCCATCGCTGAAGGCGTTGATTCTCTCGTTGGTCATTGCATCGCTCTCTTCGGGTCGTGTTCTATCGCGCGAGCCCAAATCTATGCTGACTCAGCGAGAGCATCGATCAATTGCGTTCAGGGAATCCGGCCGCTTCTCATCATGCGCCGGTGCCAAGTCCCAGGCGATTTACACGGGCAACCTCGCGAGTTCCGTCGTCCTTGACGACCTCGATCGCCTTGATGAAGCCGTCGAACTCCTCCGTGGCCCACACCTCTCTCGGGTTGGGGACCCGGTGATCGCCCGCCTCGAGCTCGAATTCGATCGCCTTCTCCTTTGGGTCGTAAGTGATCCCGAAGAGGTGCGCTCCCTCGGCGGCGTACTGAGCTCCCCAATCAGGGGCAAGGATCTCCACGTCTACGGCGTTGGTGGATTCGCGGAGGAGAAAATGCTTTGTGAACCTGTTGAAGTAATCCTCGAGCTGATCGGTCGGAATTCTCTTCGTCTCGAGCTGGCCGTTCTCTCTTCCTGTTGTCACGATAGTCTCCGGTTCATGTTGGCGCGTTCCGAATCGGCAGGCCGGCGACGCCAGCCGACAGTTCGATCCCCGTGATTTCCCGCAAGATCGAGGCGCCTTCCCGTTCCTGTCGTCGAACCCTCGTTTCTGGTGTCCGATCGGGCATCATCTCTCTTGAATGGTTGCTGCTTCTCGGGTAAATACCGGTCGACGCGGCGCCCACTCCGAAGGCATCGATGATCAAAACGCTCGGCCTGACCCACCTCGCGCTCACCGTAAGCGACCTGGAGAGATCGTTCCAGTTCTATCACGATGTCTTCGGAATGCTGGCGGTCTATCGCGAGAAGACTTTCCTCCAGGCCCAGACGCCTGGCGCGCGCGATGTTCTCGTGCTCGAGGAAGGGACGGAGAACGTCGGCCGTTCCGGCGGTATCAAGCACTTCGGATTTCGACTGACCGACGCTCGCGACATCGACCGTGCTGCAGCCTCCATCGAGCGCGCGGGCGGCAAGATCAAGCACCGCGGTGAGTTCGGCCCGGGTGAGCCCTACGTGTTCTTCACCGATCCGGACGGATACGAGGTCGAGGTGTGGTACGAGCTACCCACTGACGCGGTGCGGTAAGGATTGAACTGCAACTGAACAAGATGTCAGGCGCCAGAGATGCGCAGTTGTCAGGAGGCAGAAGAAAACGGCGGGACATGTTAGTGGCGTGTGGCACAGTCGTTACCCGTTACCCGTTGCCCGTTGCCCGTTGCCCGTGTCCAGATCTGCACCGGAAACGTCCCGACGTCGTAAACCTGCCTCCTGACGCCTGCACTTCTGGCCCCTGACATCTTGTTCAGTTGTAGTCGCAGTTGCAGTTGCAGTTCCGAGCCGCGCATCTTGATACTTGCGTCAGGACCTCCCGCGCCGGAACACGCGAACCCGAGGAACGGACATGCCGAGAGCGACCGGAGTGGCTGGTGAGTTGACGGGGGCTCTCCCCTTGGTGAGCCTTGCCGCGCTGCTTTCCGCGTGCGCGCTGGTTCAACGATCGCCCGCCCCCGAGCCTGGTCGTGAATCGCCACTGAACTCGGCGCAGGCCTCCCGATTCGCCGATTCAGTGCTCCACCTGATGACTCTCGATGAGAAGCTTGGACAGTTGGCCCAATCACCCGGCAGGGGAACGCAAACCGGCCCGCGAGTGCCGGAAGGCGGAGAGCAACAGATTCGCGCCGGACGCGTTGGATCGTTTCTGGGAATCTTCGGAGCCGAGTACACCCGG
>DATHGO010000314.1:0-4208 GCA_035317585.1 Gemmatimonadaceae bacterium
GTGCTCGCCGCATCGGAGGCGGAGATTCCGCAGGCGATGGCGCAAATCCAGAAAACGCTTCGCCGTCTGCACAGACTGCGGGTCGGAGTCCCTGACGATTTCCAGATTCGCAATCAGGCCGACTTCCTGAATACGCTCGGCGAGACGACGCAGATCTTCACGTTTCTCCTCTCGGGGATCGCGGCGGTGAGTCTGCTCGTCGGCGGCATCGGCATCATGAACATCATGCTGGTGTCGGTTACCGAGCGGACGCGCGAGATCGGCGTGAGGAAAGCGCTCGGCGCGACACCGAAGAACATTCTGCTCCAATTCCTGATCGAAGCAGTGGTGCTGTGCCTGCTCGGCGGAGTGGGAGGAATCGTCTTCGGTTGGCTTGGGGCGGTGGCGCTGGCCAAGTTCGGGAACTTCAACACCTCGGTGGCGCCGTCGTCGATCCTGCTGGCGTTTTTCTTCTCGGGGTTCGTTGGGATTCTTTTCGGCGTTTGGCCCGCTCGGCGCGCTGCCAGCCTCGATCCGATACAGTCGTTGCGCTACGAGTAAGGCCGCGGCGTATGGATCGCCCCGCGATCCATACGCCGACTCTTTACCCCCGCTCTCCCCGCTCCTAATTTGTGCATCCCTTCCGGCCGCTCCCGTCCAGCTGCCGGCACTATATCCAATGGAGGTCGAATGAGACTCCGCTACCTTGCGGTCTCTCTGTTGTACCTTGCGGCTGCTAACGCGGGTGCGCAGGCGGGAAAGAGTCCCGAGCTGCGCATCGACTACACCAAGGAGACACTCCCGAACGGCCTGACGGTGCTCTACCATGTGGACCACTCGACACCAGTGGCCGCCGTCCTTCTATGGTATAACGTCGGATCGAAGGTGGAGCAGCCGGGAAAGACCGGGTTCGCGCATCTGTTCGAGCACATGATGTTCAAAGGGTCCAAGAACGTCGCCGACGGACAGCATTGGGCGCTGCTCGAAGCGGCGGGCGGGAGAGCGGGAGCCGACATCAACGGCACCACCAGCTGGGACCGCACCAACTACTTCGAACAAATTCCCTCGAACCAGCTGGAGCTGGCGTTGTGGCTCGAGTCGGACCGCATGGGCACGCTCACCGAGACGCTGACGCAGGAAAAACTCGACAACCAGCGCGAAGTGGTGAAAAACGAGCGGCGGCAGAGCGTCGACAACCAGCCCTACGGCACCTGGGTCGAGAAAACTGAAGAAGCTCTCTTTCCTGAAAGCCATCCGTACCATCACTCGGTGATCGGGTCGATGACCGATCTCTCGAACGCATCGGTCGCCGACGTCAGAAGCTTCTTCAAGACTTATTACGCGCCGAACAATGCGGTGCTCGTGGTCGCGGGTGATATCGACGTCCCGCAGGCGAAGGCGATGGTTCAGAAGTACTTCGGACCGATTCCGGCCGGGCCGACCCCACCACCTCTCGCGAACATGAGAGTGCCGACGATTGTCGGGCGGGAGCAGCGCATAGTCGTGCAAGACGCTCAGGCTCCTGCGCCGGCGATTTTCGTCTCGTACCGCATTCCTTCCGCCAAGGATTCCCGCGCGCCGGCCCTCAGTCTGCTCGCAGACATCATGGGCGGTGGCCGCTCGTCGCGTCTTTACGACGCGTTGGTACGGAGACAACAGGTTGCCACCAATGCCTCGGGATTCAAGTTCGACCTGGCCGACGGCGCGGACATGATGGTCTTCACCGCGACGGGAAAACCAGGTGGCAGTCCCGACTCGCTAGAGAAGGCGTTGCTGGCAGAGCTGGCGGGAGCCTCATCGTTCACGCAGTCCGAGCTCGATCGTGCGCGCGCATCGGAGCGATTCGCGTTCGTCGACGGATTACAGACCACCGGCGGCTTCGGCGGGCGAGCGGATCGCCTCGCGGAAGGATGGACATTCTTCCGCGACCCGAATCACGTCAACAAGGTGCTCGGTGAATTCGACCGTGTCACGCTTGCGGACGTCAATGCCGTCGCGCGCGAGCGTCTGGTTTCAACGAACCGCGCGATCCTTGTCTACGTCCCCGCCAGGAAAACTGCAGCCCTGACCTCTTCGACGAGGACGCCGTGATTCATCGATCAATGACTTCCAATCGAGGCTGGATGTTCTCTCCGCGGGTTGTGGGGCGCGCCCTCGCCGCATTGCTTGCGGTCGCCTTGGCCGTTGCGTCTGATGAGGCTCGCGCACAATCAGTGCAACCACCGCCGCCGGGCCCGCTCCGGCCCTACATCTTTCCGGCCGTCGAGCAGTTTCAGCTCGACAACGGGCTGAAAGTAATTCTCGTGCAGAAGCACACGCTGCCGGTGGTGGAAGGCAGACTGATCATCGACGCCGGAGCAATGCGCGAGCCCGCGGCGAAGAGCGGACTTGCCGCGCTGACGGGCCGCCTTCTGTCGGAAGGCACCGGCACCATGACCGGTGCCGACATCGCGCGGACGATGGACGCCCTCGGCGCGCAGTACAGCACCGGCGCGGGATTCAGCACTTCATTCGCCGACGTTGTGGCCCTCAGTAACGTCTTTCCGCAGGCCATGGCGCTGGCGGCCAGGACCGTCATTGCTCCAAGTCTTCAAGCGGGTGAATTCGGCCGAGTGAAAAACGAGGCTCTGGCAGCGTATCAACAGAGTCACGCCCGAACGGCGGGACTGGCGTCGGATGCGTTCATCCGCGCCGCATTCGACAGCACCGCGCCTTTCTCACGTCCGGCTAGCGGCAATCTCACCACGATCGGCGCGCTTACTCGCGACGACGTGGTCAACTGGCATCGCACGATGTTCGCGCCATCGGCTGCAACTTTTCTGCTGGTGGGGGACATTACGCCTGCTGAAGCGAGATCAGTTGCGCAGCAGGCGTTCGGAACGTGGACGACCACTCGTGCGGCATTGCCGGCGGTGACGAATCCGGTGCGTCCCAGCAGCGGGACGAGGGTGATTCTGGTCGACCGGCCGGGTTCGGTTCAGTCGTCGATCGTCGTCGGCCAGGCGGGATTCCGGGCGACCGACCCCGATTACATCTCCATGGTCGCATTGAATCACGTGTTCGGCGGCGGGTTCAGCTCGAGAATGAACCTGAATCTGCGCGAGAAGCACGGCTACACCTACGGTGCCTTCAGCTTTCTCGATCTGCGGTCTGGCGGGGGAGCGTTCCGCGCCAGTTCGGAGGTGAGAACCAACGCCACCGACTCCGCGCTTGTCGAAACGGTGGGTGAGTACCGCAGAATCGCGAGCGAAGCCGTGCCGGCGAGCGAGCTGCAAAGCATGGTGAACAATCTCGTGTCCGGGTTCCCCAACTCGGTGCAGAGCGTTCAGGGATTGTCGGCGAGCCTCCAGAGTCTCATCATCTGGGGACTGCCGCTCGATTTCTACACGACGTACCGGGAGAGGTTGTCGGCGGTGACGCCGGACGACGTGAAACGGGTCGCGGCGGGCAAGCTGACGCCGAACAACGTGATCGTCGTTGTGGCGGGCGATCTCTCAAAGATCGAGGCGCCGATTCGGGCGAGGAATCTCGGGACCGTTGAGGTTTGGGATTCGAATGGCAACAAGGTACGATAGGGCGAGAACTGCAACTGAACGGGTGCGAGGTGTCAGTGGCGTAGTTGTTAGTTGTCAGTTCACTACGCCCTGACTTGTCCCTGCGGCGTAAGGTACAAAGGCCGACTCGGAAGAGTCGGCTTTTTCTATTTGTGCGGTATAAGTTCAGGCGATATGAAAGCGGTCATTATCACGCGGCCAGGTGGGCCGGAAGTGCTGGAGATTCAGGAGCGGCCGAAGCCGGAGCCTGGTGTTGGGCAGATTCGGGTGCGGGTTAGGGCGTCGGCGCTCAATCGCGCGGATCTCATGCAGCGAGAGGGGCATTACCCCGTTCCACCTGGAGTGCCGGCGGATATGCCAGGGATGGAATACGCGGGTGAGGTCGATGCAGTCGGGCAGTCGACGTTCCTCTGGAAGATCGGCGACCGGGTGATGGGAATCGTCGGCGGCGCCGGTCACGCTGAATACTTGTGCGTGCATGAGCGCGAGGCGATACCGGTTCCAAAGGCGCTGTCGTGGGAGGACGCTGCGGCGATTCCGGAAGTCTTTCTTACGGCGTACGACGCTCTCTTCGCTCGACTGGCACTTCGCACTGGTGAGACCGTGCTCATTCATGCGGTGGGGAGTGGAGTCGGGACGGCGGCTGTGCAGATCGCGCGCGTGGTGGGCGCCAGG
>DATHGO010000315.1:0-3198 GCA_035317585.1 Gemmatimonadaceae bacterium
TGTCCCCAACTGCGTACCGCGGCCAACGCTCCCGGAAGTGCCGAGTAGAGGTCGATGCCGCCGAGGGATGTCTCTCCGGCGAGGTCGTCGCTCCCGGCCCACAATGTCAGCGCGCCGCGCGCCGTCAGAATGGCCTCGAGATCCATGACCAGCGATCTCCCAACGCCGTGGCGTCGCCGTTCCTCGTCCACGACGAGTGGATGCAGCTGCCACACCATACCGTCGTATTCTCGAATGGCGCCGATCCAGCCGATGATCGCCCCATCGTTAGCCCGCGCGACGCGGCTGACACGATCTGCGCCGAGTGAGTCGACAACTTCCTGGCGCGCCTCCGCCATCGTCGTCCAAACGCCGAGCGGGGAGAACGCGAAGTGCAGCAGTCTTGCCACGGCATCGATGCGAGTGCTGTCGGCTCCGGTCAGATCCTCGATCGTGAAGTCCATGTGGTCTTTACGTGCCACTCTTTTTTAGACACCGCCTTCATCGTCGAAGAGCCACGCATAACGCGTGACGGCATGCGTGGGACTCGCCTCGCGCCTGCCGTCACGTTAACACTGATTGTCGCGACTCAAGTAGGGGGAGTCGCGGTATCGATTGTTGCAATCTGCCGACGGAGGGCAGCCCACGCGTTCTGCACTTGCGCTGAGGGGCGTGCGTTCTGCATTGCGCCGTCAACACGACGCGCCGAGCCGGCAAGCGCGCGGCCGGCAAGCACCGCGGCGGCGGGATTCCCACCGTTCGTCACGATTTGCTCGTAGATCGAGGCGTTGTCCGCGAATCCGGAGAGCGCGAACCAAAGGTCCAGGTCTCCCTGTGCGTATGCGCGTGCAGGGTCCAGTTTGCCGACACCCGACGCGGCCAGCTCGTTACGCAGACGCGATACGAGAATCTGGGCATCGCGGCGAACCACTGACGCCTGCGCGGCTGACAGGGCGGAACCGGACAAACCACTTCCCAGGTTGAGTCCCAGCGCCTGCGCGGTTCGGCCGTCCAGATTACCGGTGCCTCTCATGCCCCGATCTACCTGAAACTGAAAGAGCGCACTACGCGTGGCGTCGTCGAGCTGGCCGGTCAGCGGTCCACGGTAATAATTCAGCTGCGCAAGCGCCTGCTGCGCCGCCCTCACCCGGTCGCCCGCTGTGTAGATGGTGGATGCCTCGGTGCCGCGCAGCCTTCCGCTACCTCGCAAAGTCACCGCGCTCGCTAGCTCCACGGCGAGCGGAGTTCCGGCGGGAACGCTCACGTCCCGACCCTCGGAGAGCAGGCTCCCCAACGCGGCAAAAATGTTGTTCGCGCTTTTTCCAGATCCGGCGCCGGCGATTGCCGCACCGATCCCGCCGCGTTCGCCCACGAGAACCACGCGCGCGTTCGGATCGCTCTCGATCTGGCGCCGCTCAGCGGAGTCCGTGCTGGTGAGTTTGCCCGTGATCGGAAACGTCGACCCGTTGGGAAGCGTGAGACGATCGAACACGACTTCGATGACACCCGACTGCTGCCGGGTCGCGGGCGTGGCTAGCGAGACCACACCTCGAATCTTGCTGCCGGTGGGAATCACAGTGAATTCGTCGACGCCAACGCTCTCCTCAACGTTGGTTTCGAAAGTCTGCCCGCTTTTGGCAGACGCAGATTGGAGTGGCGCGGTGGTACGAACGATGATGACGCTGCCGGCCGGGAGCACGACGCGCGACTGCGCCGACGCGGCGGATGCTGCCAAGAACGCGAGGCCGACGGCGCACAACGTTCTCCGGCATCTATCGAGGGGTTCGACGGGCATGACAACCTCCTGATGAGCTATTGATGTTTACAGGAGCTAAGTAGTTCAAGAGGCATTCCGCTGATCGGCGTTAGACCCTATTCGTATTGGCGGCATCTAAGTGGTCAGCCTTTAACGCGAGTGGGAGGAATTATGAAGACTCAGAGACTTCTCATTGTCCTCACGGCAGTAAATCTGGGACTTCTTTGCTACCAGGTGATCCAGCCTCGTTTGGCTGTCGCGTCAACCGTTGATGTCCCCGGCGTGCTCCGCGGGCGCGCTCTCGAAATCGTTGATGCGCGGGGTAGGATTCGAGCAAGCATCGCCGTACTTCCGGAGGACCCGAAGGTCATATGGAAGGGCAAGCCATATCCTGAAACAACGTTATTGCGTTTGATGAGTCCGGACGGGAGGCCGAATGTAAAACTGGGAGCCTCTCATTTGGGGTCTGGACTTGTGATCGGCGGTGAGTCCGACCCGACATACATCCAGGTTCTGGCCGAAGGTGGAGAGAGCACGCTGAAGTTGATAAACAAAGACGGCGTGGAGCGACTGATCAAGCCATAGAGGTAGTCCCTTCTCATAAACCGCCTGCTTACGCGATAATTTTGGATGCATGGCGAATAACAAACAGACAATTGCGATTCTCACCGGCGGCGGCGACGTCCCCGGTCTCAATCCGGCAATCAGGGCGATCACGATCCGCGCGCTGCGCGAAGGGTACCGCGTCGTCGGCCTCCGGCGAGGCTGGGCCGGACTCGTCGATTACAACCGAGAGCAGGGCGTCGACAACTCCGAATGTGTGCAGGAGCTAACGGAGGCGGAAGTGAATCGCGCCGGCCGAACGGGCGGCACTTTCCTCCACACCTCTCGCACGCGTCCGAGCCACCTGCCCAAGGCCCGCTTGCCGGCGCACCTCACCGGCTACGACAAGCCGATCAATGACGTCACGAAGGACGTGCTCAAGAACCTCGAGCACATCGGAGTCGACGTGCTGATCCCGATCGGAGGCGACGACACTCTCAGCTACGGGAAACGCCTGCACGACGAAGGGATGCACGTCGTCGCCATCCCGAAGACGATGGACAATGATGTCTACGGCACCGATTACTGCATCGGCTTCAGCACGTGCGTCACGCGCACGATCGAGCTGACGCACAGGCTGCGCACATCGGCGGGGTCACACGAGCGCTTTCTCGTGATCGAAGTCTTCGGAAGATATGCGGGCTTCACGGCGCTCCTTCCGACGATGGCCGGCGCCGCGGATCGTTGTCTGATTCCGGAGTACGCGGCCGACATGGAGCATCTCACGGAGCTGATGGTCTACGACCACAACAGAAATCCCAGCAAGTACTCAGTGGCGCTCGTATCGGAGGGCGCAACGCTCAGGACGCAGGAAGGAATGAGCTTCGAGAGCGAAGAGAAGGATATGTTCGGTCACCGCA
>DATHGO010000316.1:0-9867 GCA_035317585.1 Gemmatimonadaceae bacterium
CCCTTGTCCGCCGCCGCCTCCTCCGCCGGGTTTACCACCGCCACCACCGCCGCCTTGTCCGCCGCCGCCGGGCTTACCACCACCACCACCTTGTCCGCCGCCGCCGGGCTTGCCTCCTCCGCCACCACCACCTTGGCCGCCGCCGCCCTGGCCGCCACCTCCACCGCCCTTCGCACCGAACTTCTCTTCCGAACCAGCCATTCTTGTACCCTCCGGAGTGTTTGTCACTGGCAGCGAAAAAAGCAACGCATGTGCCATATTACGACCATGCAACGAGCAGAGTCACTGCGTAATTCGCGCCACACATAGTGATTTCGTGCCAGTAAAACATTATCGTCGGGCCAAACCGCTCGAATCCGGCGCGCGTGTCGCGCTCATTTCTCCAGCTGGTCCGCTGCAAAAACCCGAAGAGCTCTCACGCGCACAAGAGAATGCGCGCAGGCTCGGTTGGGAGCCGATCGTCTTCCCGCACGCGCGCGACAAGGTCGGATACCTCGCCGGGAACGACCGCGACAGATTGAGCGACATCAACGCGGCGCTGCGCGATCCGACAATCGACGGGCTCTGGTGTCTGCGCGGCGGCTACGGAATGATTCGCATCCTTGCTGGAATCGACTACGAAGCGCTGTCGATAACGCCCAAGCCCGTCATCGGTTATTCGGACATCACCGCGCTTCACGCCGCGATACAGCGAAAGTGCGGGCTCGTTACCTACCATGGACCGACTGCACGCGAGCCGCTGACCGAATTCTCGCGCCTTTCCTTCGAGCGCGCTTTAATCGGACAGACAGATTCGTGCGGCACCGCGCCCAAGGCGCGTGAGATCCATCCTGGCACCGCGGAGGGAAGACTCGTCGGTGGCAATCTCGCGGTCCTCGCTTCTCTATGCGGGACTCCGTTCATGCCGGATCTCACCGATGGGATCCTCATTCTGGAGGACATCGGTGAGGCCGTGTACCGCATCGATCGGATGCTCGAGCAGCTCAAGCTTTCCGGCGCGCTGAATGGTTGCAAGGCAATCGCGTTCGGCGCGTGCGTAAAGTGTCCGGACGATGCCGGCGGTGGTGGACGCCCATTCGATCAGGTGCTCGGCGAGATCGCACGGGCGTTCAACATCCCCTGCATCGCAGGAATTCCCGTTGGACACATCGACGAGCAATGGACGATTCCGCTCGGCGCGACGGCGACGCTGGACACGAAGACGAGCACACTCACCGTGACATCCTACACATCCTGACGCG
The DNA here is from genome assembly GCA_035317585.1 of Gemmatimonadaceae bacterium. GTDB lineage: Bacteria > Gemmatimonadota > Gemmatimonadetes > Gemmatimonadales > Gemmatimonadaceae > UBA4720. The sequence goes on from DATHGO010000316.1 coordinate 1,242, forward strand.
CGCAATGGCTCCCAAGACCGGGCAGGACCTGATCGACGAAGCGAAGCAACAGATAAAGGAAGTGACACCGGAACAGGTGCGCGACATGCAGGCGCGCAACGAGCGCGCTGTCTACCTCGACGTCAGAGAGCCCAACGAATGGAATCTCGGACGGCTGCCGCACGCGATTCATCTGCCACGCGGGAATCTCGAGTCGAAGGTGGAAGGCATCATCGACCGGAATCAGAAGGTCGTGATCTACTGCGCGCGCGGAAACCGCTCAGCGCTTGCCGCACTCACGATGAAGCAGATGGGTTACGAAGACGTCGCGTCGATGGCTCGTGGCTTTCTGGGATGGGCGGACATCGGCGGCGAGGTCGATGGATGACCAGCGCGAGCGTGGTCAGGCCCGAGACGTTCGAGATACCATGCCGCGATGGACTCTCCATTCGCGGCGAGGTCTATCCAGCGGAATCCGCGCTTGGATCGGTTGTCATTTGTCACGGGTTCAAGGGATTTGCGCACTGGGCCTTCTTCCCTTATCTCGCTCGCACGCTCGCACAGGATGGGCTCACCGCGATCACTTTCGATTTCTCGGGGAGCGGGATCGGCGCAGATCGCGAGTCGTTCACGCAGGCCGAGGCATTCGCGGGCAATACGTTTTCGCGCGAACTCGAGGATCTGGAGCTGGTCGAGGATTACGCGCGCAGGAAGAAATGGATCAATAGGAAGTTCGGCATGTTCGGCCATTCGCGTGGCGGAGGCGTGGCGATTCTGTTCGCGGCAGCGGAGGGGTCAAATGTGAACTCACTCGTCACGTGGGCTGCGATCTCGTATCCGAATCGGTGGTCGCCTGAGGACACATTGACGTGGCGGAAGCGCGGCTATGCCGAGATCACCAATTCACGCACCGGGCAGGTGATGCGCCTCGGGACGGAGCTGCTGGACGATGTCGAGGTCCACGGAAAGACGAAGCTCAACATCCAGGGCGCGGCGGGAAAGATCAAAGTGCCGTGGCTGATAGTTCACGGGACGGGCGACGAGACCGTGGACAGCTCGGAGGCGGAGCATCTTCACTCGCTGTCGAAGGGGATCAGCACGCTCCGGCTTATCGAGCGCGCGAATCACGGCTTCGACGCCACGCATCCGCTGGGCGAAGTCCCACCCATTCTGGAAAAGGTCGTGCTGGAGACGGCAAAGTTTTTCGTCCGCAACGCGATCACGAAGTGACGTGACGAGCGGACAGGCCGGCGAAAAGGGATTCGCGCATCTCCTTTCCCAACCGAGCGTCGTCAAAATCCGGTCGGCGCTCGCTTCTCACCGCCCTATTGCTGCCGAGGAGGAAGAAGGCGTTCGCAAGGCGGCAGTCGCCCTGATCTTTCGTGTAGGAACGGACGGCGTGCTCGAGCTCCTCTTCATCAAGAGGGCAGAGTACGAAGGGGATCCCTGGAGCGGGCAGATAGCATTTCCGGGGGGACGGGTGGAGCCCGGTGATGCCTCGCTCGCCGAGACCGCGATCAGGGAGACGCGCGAGGAAACGGGGATCGATCTGACGCGTGAAGGGATGATGATCGGAGTGCTGGACGATCTCCGTCCACGCACCGTGAGTCTTCCAGCGATCATGGTCCGCCCGTTCGTGGCATTGCTCGATCGGAACGAGCCGCTTGTGCTAAGCCCGGAGGTCGCTCTCTCATTCTGGCTTCCGTTCGCTGCGATTGCGCGCGCGGAATCATGGCATGAGGAAACGGTGTCCGCGCGCGGAATTCAGATCAACGCGCGCGTATTCCGGCACGAGCAGCACGTTATCTGGGGAATGACCGAGCGAATCCTCGCCCAGTTGTTTGGATTGCTGTGAGGATTCCCTCCGCCTGACCGGCGCGATAAATCTTACACCACGCCGGCCTTACTCCGATTCATCGATCCAGCTCGAGAACCACGAACGTGCCTGGAATCATCGGCGGTCGCGGCCGCGGACGATCGGCAGTCGGAGCGGGCGCGGGGCCGAACTCGGCGGTGACCGTGTAAAGGCGATGGGTCTTCGGATTCACGGCCATGGTGCGAGCCCCGCGCTGAGTCGGCACGGTCTCGACGACCGTGTACTTGTCGGGCGTATCCTCGTGCACGACGGTGATCGTTCCCTCACCGTTCGACGTAAATGCGAGCTGAGTTCCCGGATCGAAACCAGCAGCGTCAACTCCCGATCCGACAGCCGGGGTCGCGACCACCTTGCCGGTCCGCATGTCGACGACGGCCATGGTCTTGTTGCCACACCCCGCGAACAGTCGCTGGTGAACGCGATCGATCGCGAGTCCGCTCGGCTCCTCGCAGGGCGCGAGGGGCCAGCGCGCGAGGACCGCAAGAGTCTTCGGATCGAAGACCGCGATCTCACTCTTGTCCTCGATGTTCGCGTAGACTTTGCCGCCATCGCTGACCGCGGTCTCCGGCTTACCTCCGAGATCTACGGTACCGACGACGATGCCATTCGTGGCGTCGATCGCCGTCGCGTTGGAGGTGCCGCCGTTGAACGTGAAGACGCGCTTCGTCGCCGGATCGTAGAGAATCGCGTCGGGATTTCTGCCCGGGATCTTCACGACCGCTATCGGAGCGAGGGTCTTGTAGTCGAAGATCGTCACGCTGGAATCGCGGCCATTGCTCGTGAATCCGCGATTGAGCTCGGGTGCGAGAGCGACGCCGTGAATTCCGAGGGTGTTCGGAATGTCGCCAACGACGGAGTCGCGGCCGAGATCGATGACCACCGCGTGAGTTCCACGCGAGAGGAATAGCCGGTTGCCATCAGGGTCCACGGTGACGTAATCCCAACCGCCTTCGCCGCCGGCGTTGATGCGGTGGATGACGTGATAGCCTGGCGTTGCCGCCTGCGCTTGCACGGTCGATGACGCAGCTAGAACCATCGCGGCGGCGGCGCCGAGCGATGGGAGAAGTCTCGATCTCACCATTTTCTCCGGAATTTTGGTTTTCCTAAATAACTCGCCGACCGCTTACACCACCATTACGGCCGAGCTCAGCCGTCCGCTGGGTCTGGTTTTGGCGCGGCTACACCGGGTGGCAGTCCGGCGGGCGGCTCCTTGAGCTGAAGGATGGGCGCCTCGTGGATGATCTTGCCGCCGAGGTAGGCGGTGTACGCCACGATGACAACGGCCGCGAGTGCCCCTACAAATACACCAGCGCGCATCCAGCCCGGAATCAGATCAGCGGGCCGCTTGAGAGATCGCCACCACGCGTACGCCGCGAACACTCCGGCGATGAGGATCACCCACAACGCGATGGTAGCGAATTTGTCGTGCGCCTCGATGGTGCCCGGGTGAATGTACCAGGGATCGTTGAGAGCGTGATCGGCCTCGTTCCCAGTGAGAAAAACCGGGTAGATGAAGACACCGGCTCCCGTGAGCGCACCCATCGCGGTGAGCCAAAGCCCTCTCCTTCCCAACAACAGCGCCAGAATCGCGACCGCGAGCGCGGAGATACTGAGCACGACCGGAAAATGATTGATGAGGAGATGAGCGTAAGGCCAGGTGATCATGGTGTCTTTCTCTCGTCGGTGCGGGAAGGCTGGCGATGCGGGTGTCCATGAAAAATTACGTGTGACTGGAGACGGCTGCTGTCAGTCGTCGCGTCAATGGCAACTCCTGCGGGGTGAACATCACCTAAACGAAGTGCGAACTGCTATTGCGCCTAAAGTTAGGACGTACTAACTTATTTCCTAGTTTCTCAATAACCTTGGAGTCAATCTTTGGCGATCCAGCTCCCTCAGACAACTCGTCGGCCCAAGCCCGAGACGCCGGCCGCACCGCCGCCTGGCTGGCGGCGAGCGAGGGCGACACCGTCCCTCGTCGAGGTCTATCGAACCGTCCACGTCGGCAAGAAGGGGTTTGCGCGCAAGCTCCTCGCCTTCGCCGGACCCGGTTACCTCGTAGCCGTCGGCTACATGGATCCCGGCAACTGGGCCACGGATCTCGCCGGTGGGGCTCAGTTCGGGTACACGCTCCTCAGCGTCATCCTGATTTCGAACCTGATGGCGATTCTGCTTCAGGGGCTGGCATCCAAGCTCGGCATCGTCACGGGGCGCGATCTGGCGCAAGCATGCCGTGACAACTACTCGAAGCCAGTCAACTTCCTGCTCTGGGTCGGGTGCGAGATCGCAATCGCGGCGTGCGATCTCGCCGAGGTAATCGGCACCGCCATCGCGCTCAACCTGCTCTTCGGCATTCCGGTAATGATCGGCGTCGTCATCACCGCGGCGGACGTACTGATAATTCTCTATCTCCAGAACAAGGGGTTCAGGCTGCTCGAGGCGCTCGTCGTCACTCTGATAGCGACCGTCGGCATCTGCTTTCTGTGGGAGATCATCCTGTCGCAGCCGCCTTTCGCCGAGGTGATGCGCGGATTCATTCCGACGACCGATGTCATCAGGAATCCCTCGATGCTCTATGTCGGTATCGGCATACTCGGTGCGACGGTCATGCCGCATAATCTCTATCTGCACTCATCGATCGTGCAGACCCGGCAGTATGAGGAGACACCGGAGGGAAAGCACGAAGCGGTCAAGTTTGCATTCATCGACTCGACCATCGCACTCTCATTCGCGCTCTTTATCAACGCCGCCATCCTGATCATCGCCGCGGCGACGTTTCACACCAGCGGGCACGCGGAAGTCGGCGAGATCCAGGATGCGTACAAGCTCCTCACGCCGTTGCTCGGCGCTGGAGCCAGTACGGTGTTCGCGCTGGCGCTGCTGGCGTCGGGTCAAAACTCGACGATTACCGGCACGCTCGCCGGCCAGATCGTGATGGAAGGATTCCTGAACATCCGCCTGCGCCCCTGGCTTCGCCGGCTCATCACGCGAATGATCGCGATCATTCCGGCGGTGATCGTTGCGTTCTTGTACGGAGAGAGCGGGACGGCGAAGCTGCTCGTCCTGAGCCAGGTCATTCTGAGCATGCAGCTCTCGTTTGCGGTCTTCCCCCTGGTGATGTTCACCTCGGACAAGCTGAAGATGGGCGAGTTCGTGAACCCGGTCTGGCTCAAGCTGCTTGCTTACACCGTTGCGGTAATCATTGGCGGACTCAACATTTGGCTGCTGTTCCAGTTCTTCAAGGGAGCAATGAGCTGATGTATGAGCGCATACTCGTGCCCGTCGAGCACACAGAGTACGACGATGTGATTCTGCGCCACGTCCGGAAGCTCGCTCGCGCCTGCAATGACGCGTCGATCGTATTGATCCACGTCGCGGATGGTTGGGCGGCGCGGAACATCAATCAGCTGGACCTCCGGGAGTCGGAGGAGATGAAGAGCGACCGCGAGTACATCGAGGCGATGGCCGATGACCTCGAGAGGGAAGGCTACGAGGCGGAAGCGATTCTGGCCGGCGGCGATCCCGCGAAGGAAATTGCAGCCTGTGCCGAGCGCGAAAAGTGCGATCTCATCGCCATGGCGACGCACGGACACCACGGAATCGCCGATGTCATTCACGGCAGCGTGGCAAGCGAGCTCCGGCACATCACTATGGTGCCGGTGCTGATGGTGCGCGCGAAACCGGGCGAGAGTCCCTCGACACCCCGGCCGGCAGTATGAGCGCCGCGCGGGAAGCATCGAGGGTTCGGGGGCGCGAACCGCTCACCGCGCCGGTCGAGGATTACCTCAAGGCGATCTACACGATCGGGAAAGGGACGGGCGCAGCCGCCACCAATGAAATCGCCCAGCGTCTGGCGCTCGCACCCGCATCAGTAAGTGGCATGGTGCGTCGCCTCGCCGACCAGGGGTTACTTGCGTACGAGCGTTATCACGGAGTGAAGCTCACCGAAAGCGGTCGCCGCGCGGCGCTCCGCACGCTGCGTCGTCATCGCGTGATCGAAGCCTATCTCGCAGAGGCGCTCGGCTATCAGTGGGATCGGGTGCATGAGGAGGCGGAAAGACTCGAGCACGCCGCGTCGGACGAGTTGGTTGACCGCATGGCCGCGACGATCGGGGAACCCGAAGTCGATCCACATGGCGCTCCGATTCCCACGAAAGACGGCTCGATGGACGAGACCGAGTACAAATCGCTGGCGGATCTCGCTGTCGGAGCGTCCGGAGTCGTGGTGCGGGTTGCGGACGAGGATCCGGAGATGCTGAGGTATCTGGGCGAGCTATCGATCCTGCCTGGCAAGCGCGTCACGGTCAAGTCGCGCGCCCCGTACGATGGGCCGATCACGCTCGGCGCCGGACGACAGGAGATGTCGATTGGGCCCGCGTTGGCGGCGCACGTGCTCGTCGCTCCGGTTGCAGACAGGGCAGGGAAGCGCGGCTAGCTTTCGGGCGTGCTGCTCGCATTTCTGCTCGCCTCGTTTCTCATACAAGACTCATCATCGGTTGGCCGCGCGGCCGCGACGGCGGTAGCGCCGCAGCAGCGCACAGCTGCGATCGATGACGCGTTCGCCGAGCGAGCCCACCTGAAAGTCGGCGACCGCGTTTCGATCTCGGCGCGTCCCGGAACTGCAGGCGACACCGTCACCGTCGGCGCGATCGTGCGGAGGGGAGCGGATCCGTCCGAAGTGGCGCGCGGGGATCTGCGCGTTTGGATGCACCTCGACCAATTGCAAGCAGTAGCCGGATACGGCGACCGGGTAGATCGATTCGCGATCGCGACAACGCCGGCGGCCGACATTCCGCGCCTGATCGATCGAATCAATGCCGTTGCCTTCGGCTTCCAGGCGTATCGGTCGCGCGACATCGCCGTCGAGACGTCGCGCACCTTCCAGGTCGTGAGCCGTTTCCACCGCGCGATCGGGATCATCACCATCGTCGCCAGCTCGGTGTTTCTGCTCTGTATAATGGTGCTGAAGGTCGAAGAGCGCCGGCGTGACATCGCGGCCCTCCGGCTGATGGGGATTTCCCGGGCGACGGTGATGCGCGCCATCATCATCGAGGCCGCTCTGGTCGCTGTGCTCGGGAGCGCGCTGGGAGTCGCGCTCGGGTGGGCGGGATCGCTGCTCGTAAACTGGCATTATCAGGCGCTCTATCGCACCCCGCTCGCGTTCTCGATCGTGACTCCTCCGACGGTTGCCTTCGCGGTGTCGCTCTCACTCGTGCTCGGGATTGCGGCGGGGGTAATGGCGTCCCTTCGGCTCGTGCGGACGCCGCCGCTCGCACTCTTTGGGCGCTGAGTGAGAGCAGCGCTCGCGCAGGCCTCGCTGATCAGACATCGCGCCCGCACGGTCCTCGCCGTACTGGGCGTTGCAGTCGCCGCGGCGATGCTGCTGGACATGGTGATGCTGGCGACGGGAATGCGCGAATCCTTCCGCGAGCTGCTGCTCTCGCGTGGATTCGAGATTCGGCTTGCCCCAAAGGGGACGCTTCCCTTCGACACCGACGCGACGATCCCCGGCGTGAGCGCAATTACCGCCGCTCTGCGAAGGAATCCTGACATTCGGGAGATCAGTCCCGTGCTTGGCGCTTCGATTCACGTCCTGGCGGGCAATCACGATGTGAGCGGGTCCGCGCTTGGGATCGACCCGAGAGTGCAAGGCGACTACGAGTTACTGTCGGGGCGCGACGTGACGACGCCAGACGCCATTGTCGTCAACGACCATTTGCTGCGCCAGCTCGGCGCCCGCGTGGGAGACACACTCAACGTCGCGACCGGGTACGACCCGCAGACGCGCACTTATTCAGGCCAGCGGAAGCTTGTCGTGACAGGTCGAGTGAAGTTCATCTATGGCGCGAACGATCAATCGTCGGCGGCAATGCGGCGGGAGACGCTAGAGGGGATGAACGGGCAGTCGCGAGACCGTGCGTCGCTGTTTATGGTGCGCGTGCGGAACGGCGCGAATGCGGAGCAGGTTCGCGACTGGATCGACAAGCAGCTCCCGAACGTGACAGCGATCTCAATCGCGACGGCAATCGCGCAGGTAGACGAGCGACTCAGCTACTTCCGGCAGCTCGCGCTGATACTCGGCGCCGTAAGCCTGTTCGTCGGATTCCTGCTCGTGACGACTCTGGTGACGGTCTCGGTGAACGAGCGCGCCGGAGAGATCGCGGTGATGCGCGCGATCGGCGTGTCACGATCACATGTCGTCGAGCAGATCGTGCTGGAGGGCGTCGCAATCAGCTTCGCCGGAGCCGTGCTCGGCCTCGCGCTTGGACTCGTCACGGCGCGATATCTCAACACCATCCTTTCCGCGTTTCCAGGGCTGCCGATGGCGATCGACTTCTTTCTCTTTCAGCCCAGGGCTGCATGGTCGGCGCTCGGGCTGCTGATCGTCAGTGGAATCGGCGCCGGCATTTATCCCGCGTGGCGCGCGGCCTCGCTGCCGATCGCGGAAGCTCTGCGGCGCGAGGCAATCGCGTGAGCGCTGTCGTTGAATCGTCCATCGTCTCGTTGCGCGATGTTCGCCGCGATTATGCCCTGGGCGCCGAGCGTGTGCACGCGCTCCAGGGTGTAACACTGGATGTCGAGCGGGGAGATTACGTGGCGATCGTCGGTCCTTCCGGTTGCGGAAAATCGACCCTGCTCAATCTGATCGGCGTGATCGACCAGCCGACGTCCGGCACCGTGGCGATCGCGGGTAAGCGCGTCGATGCGATGAGCGATCGAGAGGCGACGCAGTTCCGGCTCCGAAACATCGGCTTCGTGTTTCAGCGCTTCTAT
>DATHGO010000317.1:0-8252 GCA_035317585.1 Gemmatimonadaceae bacterium
GCGACGGCCGGCTTGTTGTCGAGCAGCGCGCGCAAGCCGAAGGTGCCGGGGCCGAGCTCGAGGCGCGCAACATCGCGTAGGCGAGTGACCTCTCCGTCAGCGCCGGTCTTGACGATGATGTTGCCGAATTCTTTTTCGTCCGTGAGTCGGCCGCGCGCGACGACCGTCAGCTGATACGCCACCGGGTCGTTCATCGGCGGAGCGCCGACTGTGCCGGCGGCGACCTGGAGGTTCTGCTCGCGAATCGCGTTGACGACGTCGGCCGCCGACAATCCATACGATGCCACACGGTTCGGATCGAGCCAGACGCGCATTGCATAATCGCCCGCGCCGAACACGATTACCTGACCCGCGCCGGGAATTCTCGACAGGTCGTTGCGGACGTTCAGCAGCGCATAGTTGCGGAGATAGACCGGGTCGTAGCGGCCGTCCGGAGAAAACAGGTGCACGACCATGGTGATGTCCGGGGAGCGCTTCTGGGTGACTACACCAAGAGCGCGCACCTCTTCGGGCAATCGCGCCAGCGCCTGGGACACGCGGTTCTGCACCTGCACCTGCGCGAGGTCGACGTCGGTGCCGATCTGGAAGGTGACGGTGAGATTGAACGTGCCGTCGGCCGAGGCGGACGATGTCATGTAGAGCATCCGCTCGACGCCATTGATCGCGTCCTCCAGCGGCGTGCCTACGGTCTGTGCGAGCACGGTCGGATTCGCGCCCGGATATATCGCGCTGACCGTGATGGTCGGCGGCGTTACTTCGGGATACTCGCTGATCGGCAGCTGGGTGACAGCGATCAAGCCACCGGCAAGAATGACCAGCGACAGCACGACCGCGAAGATCGGGCGGTCAATAAAAAAGCGTGAGAAGCGCACGGGTCGGGCTCCGGAAAAGTTGCGCTACCGCGTCGCGGGTGCCGGTGCGGCACTCTCGGCGACCATGGCAGCATTCGTGGCGGCGACCTTCATTCCGGGGCGAACCCGCATCAGGCCGTTGATGACTACGCGCTCTCCGGGCTTGAGACCGGATTCAACCGTGCGCAAACCATCTACGACGCGGCCAGTGACGACGGGACGATACTCGACCGTGTTGTCGCTCTTGAGAACCAGCACGAATTTCCGGTCCTGATCTGTGCCGATGGCCTGATCCTGAACCAGCGTCGCCAGGTGGCGCGCGCTTCCGAGGAGTCGCACACGCGCGAACAATCCTGGCGTGAAGAGTCCGTTGGGGTTCGACAATAGCGCGCGAGCGCTGATCGTTCCCGAGGCGCCATTGACGCGATTGTCAACGAAATTGAGTCTACCCTCGTGCGGGAATCCCGTCTCGTTGGCGAGACCGATCAAAACCTGCCGTCCCTTCGGACCGGTGGCGTTCGTGCCGATGTACTTCAGGTAGGCCTGCTCGTCGGTGTCGAAATAGACGTAGATAGGATCGATCGAGACGATCGTCGTCAACAGCGACGGTGACGGCGGCCCCGCCTGGACAACATTGCCCGGGGTGATTTCAGCGCGACCGACACGTCCGGTAATCGGCGCCCGCACGACCGTCCACTCCAGATTCAGTCGCGCCACACGCACAGCCGCCTGGGCGCCCTTCACACCAGCGTCCCCTTCGGCCTGACCGCTCGTCCGGGCGTCCAGCTCCTCACGCGAGATCGCCTGGCTGTTCACGAGCTTCTGCGCGCGCTCGACTTCCATGCCGGCGAGCTGATTGCGAGTGCGCGCCTGGGCAAGCACGGCCTCCGCTCTCGCGACTTCAGCTTCATACGGGCGCTGGTCGATCACGAACAGGACGTCGCCCTGATGGACAATCGCGCCCTCGGTGAACCCGACGCGCTGGAGGAATCCGCCGACCCGCGGCCGTACCTCGACCGAATTGACGGCCTCGAAGTGCCCCGTGAACTCGTCCCAGTCGGCGACCACGCGCTCGACTGCCGGCGCGACAGTGACCTGGGGAGTCTGCATCGGCGGCGCGTCCTTGCTGCATGCGGATGCGGCGAGAGCGAATGTCGCGGCGGCGGCCCAGCCACCGGTGTGGGATCTGAGGGTGAGCGACTTGGCGCGAGAGAAAGTGGAACTCATGTTGCACAACTCCAGAACAGGGGACCGCTGCGACGAACCGTGGTGGCGCTTCGAATGGACATGTAGTATGTTACCGATCGGTAACACTCCGTAGTCCCCCCTATGTTACCGGTCGGTAACATTTTAGTCAAGGAGGGGTACAAACTATCGTGCAAACAGATATTCACGGCCGCAGGCCGAAAACGAAAGAAAGAAGTCGTTCCGCGGTCGTCCCTCTTCGCGAGCGGATTCTCGTGGCGGCTGGGGACTTGTTTCATAAACAGGGTATCCGCGGGGTCGGCGTCGAGGCGATCGCCGAGGCGGCGCAGACGAACAAGATGACGCTGTATCGCTACTTCGAGTCGAAGGATGAGCTGATCACCGAATGGGTGCGGGGGATCGTCGCCCACAAAGAGCAGGACTGGAAGGATCTCAACGCCAAGCACCGCGGAGATCCGGAGGGCCAGCTCCAGGACTGGAGCCGGCGTACCGCGGCCAAGCTTCGCGCGATGGAAGAACGCGGCTCGGCCCTTGGCAACGCCTTCGCCGAGCTGCCCGATCCGAACCATCCCGCGCGGCGCGTCATGAAGGAGCACAAGCTTCGAGAGCACAAGCGCGTCGTCCGCCTTTGCAAGGCGGCCGGATTCCCGGATCCCGCCTTCTCCGCGAACCTGTTCACCATGATGCTGGAAGGCGCTCATTCGTGCGGGACGTGTGTCGGGATGAGGCAGATTGGTGAGCATCTCGTGCAAGTCGTGGATCTCATGGTGGAAAACAACCGACGGCGGACCGCCTAGGCTGGGCCGGGTCTCCCCCGGCTCTACTTATATGTCGAATGAGAAGGGGCGAGATCGACACGCCGATCAATCCTTCTTTGTTGCCCTCTTTTTCGTAGTCGGGCGTTTTGCGCCGCTGGGCCCACCCCGTCGAGGGGCAACCAGGCGCCACGCATCCTCCAGCAGCTCCGCCATCCGTTTCCTCGTGACTTCCTTGAGCCGCAGCAGGATCGAGGGATAGTTCAGGTAGTGATCGGTCAGGAAAAAAAGATCCGGCTCAGCGCGCAGCAGCAGGTCTCGATTCACAAAATCCATCCGCAAGACGAGTGTCTCTCCGTCCTCCTTGAGTCGCGCCAGCAGCTTGCCGTCTACCTTGAGGGCCGGCGTACCGTACGATGTGGATTCGATGACACCCGGCAGAGCTTTCGCCAGCTCGCTCACTTCGGGGAATGACACGCCACGCCTCACGGACCGCGAGTCCAGCCGATGATGCTTCCGGCGACGAGACCGACGAGTGCTCCAAAGGACACCAGCACGACGTAAGTCATCCCGTCCTCTGAGTGATCGGAGTTTTGGGCGTTGAGGATCGGCGATACGACAAGGCCCGCAGCGGCTCCGATCCCCGCACCCACGAGTGCGTCGTGCGAAACGCGCGATGCACGTCCAGGAGCAGCGTGGCTGACAGCGCGTGAAAGCCTCGCATATCTGGTCAGAGCGAGTGAGTCGCGCTCGACCCTCACTCCGGCGACAATGGATGCTGTTCGTTGAGCGTCGACGCTCCGTGCGAGAGAACTACTAAGCAGAGCAAGAGCGGCGATCCCGCGTGCACATCGTGGCAGGCGTCCCTGGAAGGTGCGTAAAGCTGGCTGAGATGCATTCATGGAGAGGCCGTGATGAGAAGGAGTTGTTCTAGCGACCTGGTTCAGCCGCACGCATACCAACATCATTGCGGCAAAGAGCATTCGAGAATCTGCTTGCCAGCTGCAGAGTACGTCAGGTCTCAGCGCGGGGACTCCGACGCTCCCGCACAACAAGACTTGCCGCTGGCGCTCCCGAGCCGCACAATGAAGCAGCAAGGAGCAACATGATACGCGTATGTGTCGCCGCGGCCGCGGTTCTCCTCACTATTCCCGCGTTCGCATCGCATTCGCAGGAGCATGCGCATCCCGAGGGCGCGCCGACTGAAAAGTTGGGCACCGTTCATTTCGCTACGTCGTGCGGCCCCAGCGTCGCGCCGCAGTTCGATCGTGCTGTCGCGCTGCTCCATTCCTTCGAATTCGGCGCGTCGATCCGGGTCTTTAATGAAGTGCTCGCCACCGACTCCACCTGCGCGATCGCGTACTGGGGGATCGCGCTCAGTCGATGGACCAATCCGATGGCGGCTGGAAACCGGTCCGTGGCGCAGCTACAGCAGGGGAAGCAGGCCGTCGACGCCGGATTGCGACTCGGCGATCGCGCATCCGAGCGTGAGCGCGGTTACTTACACGCCGTCGGACACCTGTACGACGACTTCGAGCACAAGGATCAGCGGACGCGCGTCGTCGCTTACGCGAACGCGATGAACGAGCTCGCGATGCAGCAACCGGCAGACACCGAGGCCAAGATATTCTACGCGATCTCGCTCACTGCGTCCGCGCCGCCGACGGACAAGACATACGCGAATCAGTTGAAGGCGGGCGCTATTCTCGAGTCGCTCTGGTCGAAGCAGCCAAATCACCCCGGGATCGCGCACTACATCATTCACACCTACGACTATCCGGCACTCGCCGACAAGGCTCGAGCAGCCGCGCAGCGCTATGCCAGCGTCGCGCCCTCCGCCGCGCACGCGCTGCACATGCCCTCGCACACTTTTACCCGCGTCGGCATGTGGGAGGAATCGGTCAACACGAACAAACGCTCAATTGAGGTCGCGTTAAGATCTGGAGCCGTCGGGGAAGTGTTGCACGCCTCCGATTACGCGATGTACGCCTACCTGCAGATGGGAAGGGACTCCGAAGCGAAAGCGATTCTGGACGGACTACCGGCACTCGCGGTGCGCTTCGACCCCAACGCGGTTACGGGCGCCGCGCCTGGTTCCGCGGGCGTGTTCGCGCTGGCGGCAATTCCCGCGCGTTGGGTGCTGGAGCGGAGCGCGTGGGCCGAGGCCGCCGCGCTCGAGCCGAAAGCGAGCGCCTATCCGTACACCGAGGCGATGACGTACTTCGCCCGCTCACTCGGCGCGTCGCACACCGGTGATCTCACAAAAGCAAAGGCGTCCGTCGATTCGCTGACGTCGATTCAGCAACGGCTGAGCGCGAAGGGCGAAGGATATTGGGCGGAGCAGGTGGCCATCCAGCGTCTCGCCGCCGAAGCCTGGCTCGACCTCGCCGAGAAACGGGAGACCGACGCACTGGGGCTGATGCGCGAAGCAGCAACGCGTGAGGACGCGACCGAGAAGAGCGCCGTGACGCCGGGGCCGCTCGCGCCAGCCCGTGAGCTGCTGGGCGATATGCTCGTCACGCTCAACCGGCCCGCCGAGGCAAGCGCGGAGTATCGCGCGACTTTAAAGAAGGAGCCGAATCGGCGCCATGCGCTCCGTCGCGTAGCCGCGACGGCATATTGACTCGATGGCATCCTACATCGCGCTGCTGCGCGCCGTAAACGTGGGTGGGACCGGCAAACTCGCCATGCAGGATCTTACGGCGATGTGCAAAGCCGCTGGCTTTCAATCGGTCCGAACGTACATCGCGAGCGGCAATGTCCTCTTCGAGAGCAATCTCAGTGAGGCAAGCATACGCAAGGAGCTGGAGCGTCGACTCCTCGCCCACGCCGGCAAACCCGTCGTCGTTGCGGTGCGCACCGCAGCGGAGATGGCCGAGGTACTGGCGCGCAATCCCTTTCCGCATGCGCCAGGCAATCGCACCATGGCGATCTTTCTCGACTCAGCCCCTCCGGACGGCGCCTTGCACGCTGTGTCCGGACGTGTCGACGAGGAGGTAGCGGTTGGGCGGCGGGAAATCTACGTGCTGTACGGCGAGAATATGGCACGCTCGAAGCTGAAAATACCCGCGGCCAGGAGTGGCACCGCTAGAAACATGAACACGGTTGCAAAGCTGGCCGCGATGGCGGCGGTGAAACCAGTGTTGAAATGAGTCGATGGTTGGATCTACGATTCTTCCCACGCTTTCGCCCGGCTCAACGCCCGCTCCCATCCCTTCGCGATTCGGATCCGTGTCGCTGATTTCATTGAAGGGGTGAAGCGCTTGTCGACCTGCCACTGTCGCGCGATGTCCGCCTGATTCTTCCAGAACCCGACGGCTAGTCCCGCGAGGTATGCAGCGCCGAGCGCCGTCGTCTCAGCGACTTTCGGCCGGACGACCGGGACATTCAGCAGGTCGGCCTGCAATTGCATCAGCAGGTCGTTCGCGCTCGCGCCGCCGTCGACGCGAAGCTCCTTCAACTTGATTCCGGCGTCGGCTTCCATCGCTTTCAGAACGTCCATCACCTGGAGCACGATTCCCTCGAGCGCGGCACGAGCGATGTGCGCTTTTGTCGTACCACGTGTAAGTCCGACGATCGTTCCGCGCGCGTACTGATCCCAGTGCGGCGCGCCGAGTCCCGCGAACGCGGGGACGAGATAGACGCCGCCGGTATCTCTTACTCCGGCGGCGAGCGCCTCGATCTCCGCCGCCGAACGAAAGAATTCGAGACCGTCCCTGAGCCATTGCACCACTGCGCCCGCGATGAAGATGCTTCCCTCCAGCGCGTACTCGGTGCGGCCGCCGATGCGCCAGGCGATCGTGGTAAGCAGGTTGTTCTTCGATGCGATCCGCTTCGTACCTGTATTCATCAGCATGAAACAGCCGGTGCCGTAGGTGTTCTTCGCCATGCCGGGTTTCGTGCACGCCTGGCCGAAGAGCGCCGCTTGCTGGTCACCGGCGATGCCGGCGATCGGAATCGGGTGGTCGAGCAACGCGGTCACACCGTACACTTCGCTCGAAGAACGAACCTCGGGCAGCATCGATCGCGGAACGCCGAAGAGCTTGAGTAGCTCGTCATCCCATTCACCCTTCGAGATGTCGTACAACATTGTGCGCGACGCGTTGCTCGCGTCGGTCACGTGTACCTTGCCACCGGTGAGATTCCAGATAAGCCACGAGTCGACCGTGCCGAACGCGAGCTCGCCCGCCTTCGCTCTGGCGCGCGCGCCTCTCACGTTTTGCAGAATCCACTGCACCTTCGTCGCCGAGAAGTACGCGTCGATGACAAGGCCCGTCTTGCGACGGATCATGCGATCCAGTTTCCGCGCTCTGAGGCGATCGCAAACGCCCGCAGTGCGGCGATCCTGCCAGACAATAGCGTTGTAGATCGGCTTTCCCGTGATGCGATCCCAGACGACGGTGGTCTCCCGCTGGTTGGTGATGCCGATGGCGGCGACGTCGGCGGCGCCGACACTCGCCTTCGTAAGCGCCTCCGCTGCAACGCCCGCCTGACTCGACCAGATGTCGCGCGGGTCGTGCTCCACCCAGCCTGGTTTGGGAAAGATCTGCGGGAATTCCTTCTGTGCGACGGCGACTATCGAACCCGCGTGGTCAAACAGAATCGCGCGCGAGCTCGTGGTACCCTGGTCGAGCGAAAGGATGTATTTCATTACTTCCACACGAACTGATAGACCAGCGCACCGAGCACGCCGCCGAGAGTGGGACCGACGATCGGTATCCACGCGTACGCCCAATCGGAGCTGCCTTTGCCGGCGATGGGCAGCACAGCGTGCGCGATACGCGGTCCGAGATCGCGCGCGGGGTTGATCGCGTAGCCAGTGGGACCACCGAGCGAGAGACCGATTGCCATCACGATCACGCCGACGAGCACCGGTCCAAATCCTTTGGCCAGATCGGACCCTGGCACGAAGTTACCGGGCGAGATCACCGCGAGGAGGGCGAGCACAAGGGCGAATCCGCCGATGAACTCCGAGAGGAGATTGGCGGCCGGCTGTCGTATCGCGGGCGTGGTGGAGAATACCGCGAGCTTGCTCACCGGATCCGGCGTCGCCTTCCAGTGCGGCAGATATGCGAGCCACACGATGACGCCGCCGAGGAATCCACCGGCGATCTGCGCGGCGATGTACATCGGAACTTTGGCCCAATCGAAAGCACCGATGGAGGCGAGCGCAAGCGTAACCGCTGGATTCAAGTGCGCGCCGCTAATGCTGTTCACGCAATAGACGGCGATCGTGACGCCGAACGCCCAGCCAGCGGTGATGACGATCCAACCGGAATTGTGCCCCTTCGTGCGCTGGAGCACGACGTTGGCGACGACGCCGTCACCGAGAACGATCAGGATTGCGGTACCGAAGACCTCTGCGAGGATAGGAGACATGAGGATTGGGTGAGGGTCTGGTGAGTCGCTCTGGCGCTCCCGTGAAATCAGTGCTTGTCTC
>DATHGO010000318.1:0-6594 GCA_035317585.1 Gemmatimonadaceae bacterium
CTTGGACTTCCTGACTGGCTGGACGAGTCTACTCTGCTTCTCACTCAGTTCGACCGTACCACTGGGCTAGAGTCGTCAAGGATCATGCGGCTGCGAGGATTACTCCCGTAGCGTGGCCATGCGTTTGACTTAGGCGATCAGCCTCACGCCTTGACTATCACCACTCGTATTGATCGTAGACGGCGGCGATTACCGTGGGCGGCTTCCGCTTAGGATCGAAGACTAGAGTGAGATTCCAGGATTGCAGGCAACTGACCGTTCCGTACCTGAGCATGGTACCGACGTGCGGCAGTTGCGTGAGCTCCTCGGAACTCGATGGTAACGGGGTCTGTCTACCGCAGACGAGGTGATGGCCAACTCGTGTCGTCAACACCGCCGGGCGTTTAGGCGGGGCAAATGTGTAGGTGAACCGCAGTCCGGGCGAACGGACTTTCCAACTCGATGGCTTCCGAAGCATCTCTCGCGCGACCTTCCTCCGCGTACCGCCTTCTTCGCGACCCAGGTAAAGAGTGACTGTGTCAGCAAGCTGGATACGGTCGAAATCGACCTCGCCGCGAAGAAATTGAACGACTGCTGTCGCCGCCTCGACGAGCTCACTTGGTCGATGAACTCCGAGTGGGACGGTCTCCGGAGAAGAAGGCGGAGCCGGCCTCGAAACTGCGAGGCTAACGCTATCAGGAGAAGATGATCCCGGCAGCCCGGATGCTCTCGGACTCGCACGATCGCAAGATGCGATTAGAACCCAGCACGCCAGTACCAGCGCCAACGTGACAGGTCGTCGACTCACACTGTATCCTCCGAGAACGCCTTGCAATGATGCCGCAGAGGCAACAGCATACGTAACCCCGTTAGCGGAGTCATATGCGGCCACTTGGTTGGATCGGCGTGCTTCTCGTCGTTGCCGGCGTCATCGTCGTCGCGATGCGCGGAATACCATATACGAAAAGCCATAACGAAGTCGAAGTCGGGCCTCTCAAGGTCACTACGCAGGAACGCGGTATGGTGACGCCTGTTTTCGGCATCGCCGCCATCGTGATTGGCGGAGTGCTGATGTTTGCTGGCAAAAAGCGATCGGCGTAGCTAGTTGCCCCGCGCGGCGGCCTTGCGGCCGGCGGGGCAACCATCAACAGGCCAACGACACCCGGCTTAATCGCCGGTGTTGCTCTTCAGGAGCCGCTGGCGGTAAGCCTCGCTCGCGTAAATCGCGACTTCGACACGACGATTCTGCTGTCGCCCGGCATCGGTCTCGTTGGTCGTGATCGGCTCTGACTCTCCCTTGCCCGTCGCCGCGAGGCGCGTTCTCACCACACCCTGCCCCGCAAGGTACGTGGCCGCTGAATTTGAGCGGCGCTCGGAAAGACGCTGATTGTAGGAGACATCGCCCACATTGTCGGTATGCCCGACGATGAGCAGTTGTGAGTCGGGATACTTTTGCAGACTCTTCGCTAGCTCGCCCAGATTCGTTCCCGCCGCCGGAAGAATCTGATCCGAGTCGAATGCGAAGAGGAGGCCTGAAGCGAAGGTCACCGCGATCCCCTCGCCAACGCGCGCGACTGTTGCGCCCGGGATGTTCTGGCTCAGCTCCTTCGCCTGCTGATCCATCTGGTGTCCGATGATGGCGCCAGCCGTACCGCCGACTACGGCGCCGATGATTGCCCCTCTCGCCGTCGAACCGGTCTGGTTGCCGATCACCCCACCCACGGCACCACCAGCTGCCGCGCCGATTACCGCTCCCTCCTCCTTCTTGTTCATGCTCGCGCACGCGCTTGCTCCCACGGAAACGACCACGATGAGTGCAGTCAGTGCGTGCAGCCGCTGTGTAATCGACATCTTCATGTATAGACCTCGCTGAAAGGGACGCGAGTGACAGTTCAATTCGGGTGCCACGTCGCTGCACCCCTCGATCGAACAACAATTTGGCGCCAGTATAGTTGGTTGCTCTCGCTGTCGCTGTCGTGTGGAAACTCGCGAGGGGATAGATTCTAGCCGCATGTTCCTCACGTTATTGCTTGCGACCGCAGTGCTTCAGGATTCAAGCCTCGTGTACGGCGGGCGCGCCAACCGCACGCACGTCGATGTTCCAAGAATCGATACAGTCGCCAATATCGATGGCACCCTCGACGAGCCGGTATGGCGCCGAGCCGCTCGGCTCACTGGTTTTTCGCAGTACCAGCCAGTGGATGGACGCCCTGCCGACGAGCCCACCGAAGTCCTGGTGTGGTACTCGGCCGATGCGATCTACTTCGGGATTCGCGCGCGAGAGATACACGGCAACGTCGTGCGCGCGACGCACGCAAACCGCGACAACATCGATAGTGAGGATCAGATCCAGATCCTCCTCGATACCGACAACGCGCGTCAGATCGCGTTCCTCTTCGGCGTCAATCCGTACGGTGTTCAGCAGGATGGAACGCGGAGCGCACAATTCGCGGGTGGTGCAGGCGGTCCTTCCGCAACGGGAGGGGGGTTTCGAAACATCAATCCGCTGGAGGGAAGCGTTGATCTCAACCCTGATTACTTCTTCGAGTCCAAGGGTCGCCTCGTGGAGGGCGGGTATGAGGTCGAGGTGCGGATTCCGTTCAAGAGCCTTCGCTATCAAGATGCGAGAGTGCAAAGTTGGGGGTTGCACATCCTCCGGCGGGTGCAGCACTCAGGGTTTCAGGACACCTGGGCGCCGGCGATTCGCGCCAACGCAAACTTCCTCGCACAGTCGGGAACGCTGGATGGATTGCACGATCTGAAGCGTGGACTCGTGCTCGAAGCGACCCCCACTGCCACGGCACACGCCGATCGCTCACCAACAATCGGCAATGGGAACTATCAGCGGAAAGCCGATCTTGGCGGGGATGTACGGTGGGGAATCAGGCAAAATCTCACGCTCAACGGGACGATCAACCCTGATTTCTCCCAGGTCGAAGCCGATGTGGGGCAGGTGCTGCTCAACGAGCGATTCGCGCTGTTCTATCCGGAGAAGCGGCCGTTCTTCCTCGACGGGCTCGAGCTGTTCGATTCTCCCAACCAGTTGATTTACACTCGACAGATCGTCGCACCGTTGGGTGGGCTCAAGCTCGCCGGAAAACTCGGTGGGACCAACATCGCGTCGATGATCGTGGCTGACGATCGACAGTACTCCTGGGCAGACAATCACTCCCCATTATTCGGGGTCTCGCGGATTCGATACGATTACGGATCGAGCAACACACTTGGTGCAGTACTCACGACCCGCGAGGATGGCGCGAACTTTTCGCGTGTCGCGGCAGGTGATTTCCGTTTTTATCACTCGAAGCTTTACTTTGCGCAGTTCCAGGCAGCCGAATCGTGGACGGATAGCCTGCGCAACAGTCAGAAAGGATCGCTTCTTCAAGCGGACTGGGATCGAACCGGCCGCGCCTGGGGCTTTCACTACGCTCTGAGGTCGCTTGACCCGGGTTTCAAGGCCGTCGCCGGTTTCGTGAATCGCACCGGGATCATAGAGGCGAGAGCGTTCAACCGGCTCAGTTTTTACGGAAGTCAGGGCGCGCTGGTGCAGACCTACGGCTCGTTCTTCGGCTGGGATCGAATCTGGAATAATGCAGGCGCGGGCCACGGCCTGGCCGAGAGTACCGAGTCAATAACGCCGAGCGCCACGATTCGAGGTGGATGGAACCTGAGCGGTGCCGTCACTCACAGCTATTTCGCCTTTGATCCGTCTCTGTACTCTGGGTTGACGGTTGAGCAATCGGTGGGGCCGGTAGTCGATACCGCGTCGTTCGTCGTGCCACCGCCGGAGAAGAATGAATGGGGCGGATCGTTCAGGGTGGCGACGCCCACGTACCGAATCTTCAGCGGCGCGGCGAGCATCACCGAGAGTCAGGTGCCGATTTTCCGCGAAGCCGCACCAGGCAACAGCTCACGTATCGATGCCGCGCTCGACGTCAGGCCAACTACGGCAATTCGAAGCTCCATCCAGTTCTCACGCCTGACGATCGCTCGCAAATCGGACGGCTCGCGCTTCTCGTCTGAAACGATTCCGCGCATCAAGGTTGAATACCAGGTGAGCCCGCCGATTTTTCTGCGACTTGTAGGTCAGTATGCGGCGCGATCGAGGTCCGCGCTGCGAGATCGGAACGGCAATCCAATCCTCGTAGGTGGCGTGCTCGATACCGGCGAGGTCACGAACGAATTCTCAGCCGACTGGTTGTTCAGCTACCGTCCGGTGCCGGGGACGCTCGTGTACCTCGGATACGGCTCGACGCTCGAGGAACCGCGCGAATTCAGGTTCCAGAATCTGCGGCGAACACGGGATGGGTTCTTCGGGAAAATCAGCTATCTGTTTCGTTTGTAACCGGGATCAAGCAAGGCGCCGGGCTTTCGGCGCGACATCGCTGGCCTAGGTACCTTTCAAACTCAGCAATCACTCACTTCGTCTATCAGGGCACCTTTCTGCCGTTCTCTTCATTAAAGCTCCACCCCAGCCTCCATAAGGGTCTCAAAGAGCTGGGCTTCCAGCGACCAACTCCAATTCAAGCAGAGGCAATCCCCGCCGCACTAGAAGGGCGCGACGTTATCGCCTGTGCGATGACCGGAAGCGGGAAGACCGCCGCGTTTGTTCTGCCGATTCTCAGCCATCTAATCAGCAAGCCGCGTGGGAAAACCCGCGCGCTCATCGTGACACCCACGCGAGAGCTGGCCGTGCAGATTCTCACCGCCCTCGATTCGATGGCGGTTCACACGCCCATTACCGCAGCTGCGATCTATGGCGGCGTGGGCATGGCGCCGCAGGAGCACGCAATGCGGGCGGGGGTTGATGTCCTGGTTGCTACGCCGGGGCGGTTGCTCGACCATCTCAATGCGCCTTACGCCAGTCTCAAGAACATCGAATTCCTAGTGCTCGATGAGGCCGACCGGATGCTGGATATGGGATTCCTTCCTGACATCAAGCGCATTCTCAAGCTGGTGCCGGCGAAGCGTCAAACGCTCCTCTTCAGCGCGACGATGCCACCGCCGATCGCCGCGCTCACGAGGGAGATGCTGCACAATCCGCTGATGATCGATCTCGGCCGGCGCTCGCTGCCGGCGGTCGGAATCACGCAGGCCGTCTACCCGGTGAAGCAGGATCTCAAGAAGGATCTGCTGCTTGCCTTGCTCGATCGTGGCGAAATGGAACAGGCTTTGGTTTTCACGCGCACCAAGCACCGCGCGAACCGTTTGGCCGAGCAGCTGGTGAAGCGCGGCATCAAGGCGGAGCGGATTCATGGAAACCGCTCGCAGAGTCAGCGGACCGCCGCGCTGGCGGGATTCAAGAACGGTCATTACAAAGTTCTCGTCGCGACTGACATAGCAGCTCGTGGAATCGACATCGAGGCACTCGGTCACGTCGTCAACTTCGATGTGCCGCAGGCGCCCGACGACTACATCCACCGCGTAGGTCGCACCGCGCGGGCAGGTGAGGTCGGCGACGCGTTCACTTTTGTCGCGCCCGACGAGCAGAACGATCTCCGCGCCATCGAGAAGGCGATCGGGAAGCGATTGCCGCAGATAACCATTCCCGACTTCGATTACAATGCCCGGCCGGAGGGTCGTCTCGAGATCCCG
Source organism: Gemmatimonadaceae bacterium (assembly GCA_035317585.1). Taxonomy (GTDB): domain Bacteria; phylum Gemmatimonadota; class Gemmatimonadetes; order Gemmatimonadales; family Gemmatimonadaceae; genus UBA4720. Next base: position 5,575 of record DATHGO010000318.1, read on the forward strand.
ATCGGCGAGCGGATCGCCGCAATCCGCGGCAGGAAGGCGGACGAGCGGGCACGATCGAAGGCAAAAGCGGGCCGCTCGGGTGGCTCGAACCGCTCGAATGGCTCCGGCCCCTCACGGGATTCAGGTGGTTCGGGTCGCTCCGCAGGTTCTGGTGGTTCAGGTAGGGCAGGTCGTCCAGGCGGCTCGGGTGATTCGCGTCGAAGTGGCGGCCCTTATCGAAGTCGTCGCGGACGGTAGGGCGCTAAGGCTGCCTTCCGCCCCTCGTTAGAGATTGACGGTCTTCATCCCTCCTTCGGCGTAACGTTCGCCGGCGGCGATTCCCTTTGGCGCCGCCGCATCGATCCGCCTGAGATCAGACTCCGACAGCACAACGTTGAGTGCAGCGACATTCTCTTCAACTCGCTCGGGATGTCTGGTGCCCGGGATCGGCACGATATCGTCTCCCTGGGCGAGCACCCACGCCAAGGCGAGTTGCGCGGGCGTGCACTTGTGCTCCTTTGCGATTTCCTCGACCCTCGCGACCAGCTCGAGATTGTGCTTGAAGTTCTCCCCCTGAAAGCGTGGGTTCTGTCGCCTAAAATCATCCTGCGCCAGGTCATCGATTTTCTTGATCTGTCCAGTGAGAAATCCGCGGCCGAGCGGGCTGTATGCTACGAAGCCAACGTCCAGAAGGCGTAATGCATCGAGCAGTCCTTCCTCCGGATCGCGCGTCCACAGTGAATATTCGGTTTGGACCGCGCTGATCGGGTGGACCTTTTGCGCTCTCCGAATCGTCTTGACCGACGCTTCGGACAGTCCGAGGTAGCGCACCTTTCCCTCACGAACGAGCTCGGCCATGGCGCCGACCGTATCCTCTATCGGCGTGCTCTTGTCCACGCGATGCTGATAGTACAGGTCGATTGTGTCGACGCCCAGTCTCTTGAGCGATCCTTCACACGCCTGGCGGACGTACTCGGGACGACCATTGATGCCGCGCTTGGTGGGATCTTTCGGATCGCGCACGTTGCCGAACTTGGTCGC
>DATHGO010000319.1:0-2706 GCA_035317585.1 Gemmatimonadaceae bacterium
CCCGCGGCTTTGACCACCGACCGCTCGCGACTCACGATCGTCGTCACCGCGACGATGTGGTCCGGGTCCGTCGCGTGGCGCATACCGAGCATCAGGCTCGTGATAAAAGTGAGAATGAGACTCACGCCGGTGCGCCTCCGACCTTCTTATTCAACGAGAATCAACTCCGGTCGGAATTCTTGTCTGCCGACACTTCCTCGGTCTCCGCGACAATGCGGCCATCTCGCAACAGCAGACTGAATTTGAGGCCGGGCGAGAATTGCCGATAGGATGTTAGTGCGTATCCGCGCTCATCGCGCGCCACTGCGTAGCCGCGGGAAAGAGTCGCTAGCGGGCTCAGCGCGTTGAGTCGCGCGGCCGACGTGCCAAGTAACGCCTTTTTCCTGGCGACGATGCGCGTGGATGATTGCACTACAGAGCGCGCGAGCCTCGTGAGATGATGGTGCGCGTACTGAATCCTCCCCGTCAGCGCATCCGATAGGTCGCGTTGCGCCAGCGACAACACCTTTCTTACCTCGTCGCGCGAAGCGCACGCGGCTGCCGCCGCCGCGGACGGTGTCGCCGCGCGCAAATCGGCGACGGCGTCGCAAATAGTAATATCTGCTTCGTGGCCGACGGCGGAAATGACCGGCACAGGACAGGCTGCAACAGCTCGGGCGACTCGTTCGTCGTTGAACGCCCACAGGTCTTCCTTCCCGCCGCCACCGCGGCCAACGATCACGACGTCGGCCTTTCCCCATCGCGTCAGGCGCCTGAGCGCGGCCGCGATTTCGCCCGCTGCGCTATCACCCTGAACCTTCACCGGACATAGTACGAGGCGCGCTCCAAGATTCCGCTTCCGCATGACCACAACGATATCGCGGAGCGCGGCTCCATCGGGACTTGTGACGACGGCAACAACTCTCGGAAATCGAGGAATGGCCCGCTTGCGCGATTCGTCGAGCAGCCCTTCGCGACGGAGCTTGGCCAGCGTCAGCTCCATCGCCTTCCGCCACAACCCATCTCCCTCAGCGTCGATTCGCGTGACCTTGAGCTGAAGATCCGCGCGGGCGGTGTAGACGGTCATATGTCCGAACACCACAACCTGCATTCCATCGTCGGGTGGCGCCGGCATCCGATGCTGGTCGCCCGACCAGACGACGCACCGAATCTGCGCGACGCGGTCGCGCAGGCAGAAATACCAGTGCCCGTTGCGGTGACGCTTGAAGTCAGTGATCTCGCCGCGAACCCAGACGGGGCGCAGGTGTGATTCGACGACCTCGCGCGTCCGGAGCGCGAGGTCGCCAACAGACAGCGGATTGTCGGCGGCGGCTCCCGGCGCCGAGCGAGAGCGCGGAGGTGCGAAGAGATCGAACGGAACGGCTTTCATCGCAGCGTCATCTCGGCGGCACGAACTGTATTCGACATCAGCATCGCGATCGTCATCGGCCCGACACCGCCCGGAACCGGGGTAATCTTCGACGCCACTTCGCGAACGGACTCGAAATCGACATCGCCCCGCAGCCTCGTTCCACTTTTTGACTCCGGGTCGGCGACGCGATTTGTTCCGACGTCGATGACAACCGCGCCCGGCTTCACCATGTCGCCCGTGACGATGCGCGGACGTCCAGCCGCGACGATCAGAATATCGGCCGCCCGTGTGTGAGCCTTGAGATCAGCGGTGTGACGGTGGCAGACGGTGACGGTGCAGTTCGCGTTCTCGTTGTCCTGCATCATCAGCGCCGCCATCGGCTTGCCGACGATGTTGCTCCGGCCGATCACGACGCAGTCCTTCCCGGGTGTCTTTACACCCGACTCTTTCAACAGCACCTGAATTCCCGCCGGAGTGCAGGGAATGAATCCGTCGCGCTCACCGATCAGCATCTTTCCGACGTTGACAGGATGAAACCCATCCACGTCCTTGGAGGGATTGATTCTCCTGATCACGGTGTCGGGGTCGATCTGCTTCGGGAGCGGCATCTGCACTAATATGCCGTGGATTTTCGGATCTGAGTTGAGAGCGTCGACGCGGCTCAACAGGTCAGCCTGGGAAGTATCGGCGGGAAGGCGCAGATTGAGGCTGTAGAAGCCGGCTTCGTCCGCCGCCTTCGCCTTGGCGCTCGTATAGACGGCGCTCGCGGGATCGTCGCCAACCAGCACGACGGCGAGGCCGGGCCTCACGCCCCGCGCTAAGAGTTTCTTCGCCCGTTCTGCCACATCCGCGCGGACCTTCTTCGCGATCGCGCGGCCATCGATCAGATCAGCGGGCAAAGTCGACTGCTCTCGTCTCCCGGATCAGCACGACCTTGATCTGCCCCGGATACTGGAGCTCGGCCTCGATGCGGCGCGCGATCTCCTCGGTTAGAGATGCCATCCGTGGATCGTCGACCTCCTCGGGCGTGACGATCACGCGAACCTCGCGGCCCGCCTGGATCGCGAAGACCTTCTCGATTCCACGGTAGCTCGACGCGATCTTCTCGAGACCCTCCAGTCGCTTCACGTAGGTCTCGAACGCCTCGCGCCGGGCGCCGGGCCGGGCGCCTGAGATCGCATCCGCGGCCTGGACCAGCACCGAGATCTCGCTTTCGTGCGGCACGTCGTCGTGATGGGCAGCAATGCAGTTGACGACGATCGGGTTCTCCCCGTACTTCGTCGCCATCTCGACGCCCAGCTGCACATGAGTGCCTTCGTGCTCGTGGGTGAGAACCTTGCCGACGTCATGAAGCA
>DATHGO010000320.1:0-2275 GCA_035317585.1 Gemmatimonadaceae bacterium
ACCTACCATACGGCTGTCGATCGCGGTGATTCTCCCGTCCCCGTTGGCGTCTATCGCCACATCGGCGGCGTCACCGTACTGGTGCTGGCTGTCGCTCGCCGCACGGCGGACCCTCCGATTGTGCTCGGGCGCCCGGAACCCCGAATGGACATCGATGTCGATATCCGCCACCGCTTTCTCGCCGTGCCAGCGCGCGATCTCAGCGATTACGAGCTCCAGCTTGTCCAGCAATTTCGGGTTTATCGCCGAGTAACTCGGCCACTTGCCGATCTGATCGTGATTGAGGAAATCGCCGACCTTGAGGTGCCTGGTGATGGGAATGTCCACGTCGGCTGGCGTGATCTCCAGAAACCCCTCCGGCGGTGGAGTCCTGCCGCGGGCACGCTCCGCCAGGTACGTCCCGATGCGGTAGCCGCGCAGCATTCCGCGCTCTTTCTCCTCGAACGGAACAAGCACCGCGAGCGTTAGTCCTTCTACCTGCCGGTGTTGTCCACTCTTGAGAAGCGCGAACCTGTAGAAACCCGCGGCGCCCGGTGCGACAACCTTGTCGCCGGTGAGCGGCTGCGCCGCCGTGACCAGAGCTGTATCGCCGTTTCGAACCCACGCATAGTGCAGCGCGCTCGGATCTCCATGCACGTCGAGCGGATAAGAGATCTCCTGCGACGGCATCGCGAATGCGAGCTTGAGCTCTCCACTCGCACCGAACGCGCTAGCCGAAGGCTCGGCCAGGGGAACGACGGCGAGGGTGAGATACGTTCCGATCGGCTTGGCTGTCGCGTCGTTTGCCGCCTGGAGAAACTGGAAAGCACCCACGGCTGCGAGCGCGCCGGCCGCGACCCAGACCATTCGCGCGGTGTGGCGCTTTCGAACGGGGAGATCGTCGGGGAGCTCGAGCTCCTCACCTGTGGGGCGGTCCCTGCGCTCCCCTACTACCGCGGACTCCAAGCTCTTTCTTGCTTAATAGATGTAGACTGGGGTGCCGACGGGGACCATCGGGTACAGCTTCTCGATGTCCTCGTTGCGCATCCGCACGCAGCCGTGGCTCACCGACTGTCCGATGGTCTCGGGATGATCAGTTCCATGGATTCCATATCCATCGCCGAGCTCGAGCCGGCGGGTTCCCATCACTCCCAGGTACCGGCGCGCACTGGTGCCGTACGGCGGCACGACAATGTTCCCGTTCGCGACGATCTCCTTGCCTTCGACTCCGGTACCAAGCGAGACCGTCGAGCCGTTGTTGTAGCGTTTGACTACTTCGCCGCCCTGGGTCGTGATCACCGCGTCGCCGGTCCGGATCGATTCGCCCTGACCGAGATGAACTATCCCGAGTCCCTTTTTGTTGGCCATCTCGACGTAATGCCAATCGGGGGGAACCCACGCTGGATCCTCGTCCTTCCCCTTCACGACAAGGCGGCCGCGGGGAGTCTCAAATCGCCAATTCCCGCCAGAGCCTCCGACCAGCTCCTTGCCGCTGCCCGTCGCGACAGGTGCCTCGAACAGAACTTCCTTCCCCTGCTTGTACCAGATCCGGTGGTCCGCCATGCTGACGACTATGTAAGGCTGATTGGCAGCGGCGGCGGGAGACTCGTTGAGGAGCGTACGCAGGCTGTCGCCCGTCAGGCCGAGCTTGGCCTTGACCTCGTTGAGCAAACCGAGATTGTCGTTGTAGACCATCCGGTTCACATCGCGCTGGTAGCGGAGCTCAGCCGTCCTGGCGAGCAGCATTACGCTCAGAACCGCCGCGGTTACGAACCCCAGAATCAGCATCCAGACGGTCTTGCCGCCGTATGAAAAAAGTCTTGCAGGCATCCAGCTACCTCAATGTTCGTTGTCTCTCTGATAAGACGAGCGTCGTCAGTAGAAGTATACCTTCATACCGGCGTTAAGGTTCGGCTTGATCGCCTTCATATCCTCGAGACTTATGCGGAGCGATCCGGGTGGAATCGGAGTCGAGTCGCTCGCCAGCGATGTTGGCGAAGTGAGTATTGAAGTTCCGCCGTCGAGCGTGATCCTGGTATCGGAGAGTTCAGCGACGGTTCGCTCGCCGCGCGGAATCGCCGCCGGCGGAGCGGAGTCGCTCGCGCTCACACCGCGCTCCGGGCCGAACTGCACCGGCATCTCACGCAGCAGCGCTCCTTCCCGCGTGAGGTACATTCGCGAGCTGTCGACCGAGACGTTGAGGTGAAGCTTCTTGTCGAACTTCGCCTGCCGCTTCGCCAGCTCGATCGCGATCCGCAGCTTGTTCTGCTCCGCCTGCACGATCGCGTCGGTTCGC
>DATHGO010000321.1:0-8092 GCA_035317585.1 Gemmatimonadaceae bacterium
GTCCGTCCCGGTGACGTGCGGCGCACGCTCCCTGCATCCCCGCCCGAACGGGGGGAATCGATGGAGGAAATCCTCGGCGACTTCCAGCGGCTCATCGTTCCCGCCATCACGCATTGGAACCACCCGGCGTTCATGGCGTACTTCGCCAATTCCGCCACCGCCGCCGGAGTCCTCGGCGAGACGCTGACCGCCGCACTCAACGTCAACGCGATGCTGTGGAGAACGAGTCCGGCTGCGACCGAGCTCGAGCAGCTGACAATGGATTGGCTACGGCAGATGCTCGGGCTGCCGGCGAGTTTTTTCGGAGTCATCGCTGACACCGCGTCTTCCAATACGCTATATGCGCTCGCTGCCGCCCGAGAAGTGCGCCCGAAGCTTCGCATCCGCGAACATGGAATGGTGGCCCGGACGGACCTGCCGCCGATGTACATCTACTGTTCGGAAGAAGCACACTCGAGCGTCGACAAGGCGGTGATGACTCTCGGATTTGGATTGAATGCGCTGAAGAAGATCTCGACCGACGACCGAATGCGGATGGACGCAAAGGAGCTCGCCGCGGTGGTCGAGCGTGACCGGGACGCCGGCGCTCTTCCGCTTGCTGTTGTGGCAACCGTGGGCACCACTTCGACGACCGCGATCGATCCGGTAGGGGAGATCGCCGACCTTTGCGCGAAGCACAAAATGTGGCTGCACGTAGACGCATCATACGGGGGAACTGCGGCGATCCTTCCGGAGATGCGACACGTCCTCGATGGTTGCGACAGAGCCGATTCACTAGTTGTGAACCCGCACAAGTGGCTGTTCACACCAATGGATTGCTCCGCGCTCTACACGCGACATCCGGACCTGCTGAAGCGCGCGTTCCAGCACATTCCGGACTACTTGGCCGTGAGTGAAGGTGAGGGAGTCGCGAATCTGATGGATTACGGCGTTGCTCTGGGCCGCCGCTTCCGCGCGCTCAAACTCTGGTTCGTGATCAGGAACTTTGGAGTCGACGGCCTGCAATCGCTGATCAGGGAGCACATACGGATCGCTCGCCGGTTGAGTGAGTGGATCGATGACGATCCCGAGCTCGAGCGAATGGCGGAGGTAAACTTCTCGACCGTGGTATTCCGGCACTGTCCGCCAGGCATGAGGGGGCGCGATCTAGACGAGCATAACGTCAGGCTGCTCGAGAAGATCGTTGCGGGCCGAGAGGTGTATCTATCGCACACTCGGGTGCGGGGGAGTTATGCCCTTCGGATCGCGATCGGCAACATTCACACGACCGAGTCGCACGTTAAGCGCGCGCTAGAGCTGGTTAAAGAAGCAGCCGAGTCCAGGACACTCGCCTAGCTGCATTCGGGCCTGATTCCGGCAGGAACGAAGGGGTCGAAGCAGAAGCGAGGGCCGCTGCGGGAACGATAGCTGCGGGGCGGTATATTATCGGACGTATTTTCAGCCCCCCGTCTTCTCATTTACGAATCAGGGAGATCCTTGATGAGAGTTTATGCGACCAGCATTGCGACTGCCTTGTCGATCGGTGTCGCCGCCGCATCGCCGCTAGCGGCGCAAAATGCTACGAACTGCGATCCCACCGCCAACACGAAGGGTGACATCGCGAAGGCCCAGTTCTCGATGACGCGCGCCATTTCTACCGCGGACAAGGGAAATCCAACTCGGGACCTCCAGGAAGTACTCAGGCTCGTGGATAACGGAAACGACAATCCGACCGCGCGCAATTACCTGCGTGGTGAGGCGTACATCGTTTATCTGATGCAGCCGAACGCTCAGGCCGTGGTTCAACGCGGCATCCTTGGAATGACGACCAACCCGACCGCGACGATCGATCTGTACGCCGCGGCCGATTCCGCATTTTCGATCGTCGAGAAAGCCTCACCAGAGTGCGTGCCAGTCATCGCACAGTGGCGTCAGCAGAAGCCGTGGCTCAACGCGCTCAACGGCGCAATCAACGCGCTGAACACGGGGCAGCTGGATTCGGCGGAAATGCTGGCCAAGAGATCTCTGGTGCTGGACCGTCACGCGCCGTACGCCTATTCGGTGCTCGGCTCGATCGCGCAGCAACGGAAGAACTCAGTGGCGGCGACCGATTACTGGAAGCAGGCGTTAGCGGCCGCGGGAACTGACACGATCTACACCGATGTTCGCACGAAGGTGTTGTACGAGATCGCGTCGGCCGGCTCTGATAAGGCAGACGCCACAAGTGGCGCCGCGAAACGTGCCGCCGCAAAGGATGCGATCAAGCCGTGGCAGGATTACATCGCGGTGGCCAACAACGATCTTCTCCTCGCCGACGCGATCGACAACGTTTCGCGCATGTACTATGACTCTGGCGACAGTGTGTCCATCCCCTCGGTCTATGCGGCGCTGCTCACCAATCCGTCCAAGTACGGAGAGATCAGTCTGGTTCACGCCGGCGTGGTCGCGACGCGCAACGGGCATCAGGCCGACGCCCAAAAGCTTTTCGATGCCGCGCTCGCGCAGAATCCCTATTCGCGCGATGCGATCAACAACCTGGCGGCAACATACATCCAGAACAACCAGTTCCCGAAGGCGTTCCCGTTGATCGACAAGCTCGTCTCGCTCGATCCCAGCAACCCAGACAATCAGCTACTCTACGCCTTTGCGTATCAGGGTCTGTACAAGGGAACGAAGGACAAGAAGCTCCAGAAGATCTACACCGATTCGCTCGTGTACTTCAACAACAAGTCGGAGAATATGCCGGTGAAGTTGGCGGTAACCGAGTTCACGCGACGGCCGGACCAGACGTTGCTGGCTGGAACGATCGAGAACCGCGGAACGACGCCCAAGACTTACACCGTGAACGTCGAGATACTCGACAAGGCCGGGACCGTGATCTCGACGGAGACTGCGACGGTCGGGCCGGTGGCGCCGAAGAAGTCCGGGGCGTTCAAGATCACATCCGCTAAGGGCGGGGCGTACGGGTATCGGTACAAGCCGGTGACCTGACGTTTTTTAACTGCAACTGAAGACTACCTGCCCGGGGGTGTCAGCTTCACAGTTGATGGCTCCGGGCAGTTGTCTTCAGGCGCAGTTCCCTCTCAACTTCACGAGCTGCGCGGTAGCATTAGTGGATCCGTCTCCACAACCACGCCCAGAATCCAGAATCGCTTTCCGTCGAACCAGAAAATCGCGACCTGCCCCAGCTCCCGTGCGACATTGATTGCCTTCCCCTGCGGCATCACGACGGCCACGCTGCACTCGCAGTGCGAGCGATCGGGAGAGCACGCGTCAACGTGCGCGAATTTGTAACCCTCTGTTGTCAGTCGTCGATCCAGGTCGAGCCTCCGTTTTTCGTTCTCTTCCCGTGAGAGGTTTTCGCCGTGCGGATCAAACGCGGTCAGTACCGCAAACCGATCGCCGAATCCAGCTGTCCGGAGTTGTGCGAGTGCGTCCTCGGATGGAATTTCACGCAGATCGATTTCCACCGTCGGCTTCGTCGAGAAACTGAGAATTGTCTCCGGATAGCGCGGCCAATCGGGATCGTGCTGTTCGGGCGTTGATCTCATGCCGTCGCGAGCTACAAGGTTCGCACCACGACCGCGCGATGTCGAAACGGCAATTGGTACGCTCCTTGACCACTTTCCGCGCATGAAGCCGAACCAGGTCTGGCCGGACCTCCTCTACATCGTCCGCCACGGCGAATCTGCCGGGAATGTCGCGCGCGATGCGGCGTTGGAGGCCGGCGAGCCGATAATCGACCTCGACATCCGCGACGTAGACGTCCCACTCTCCGAGCTCGGGCAACGCCAGGCGATTGCGCTCGGAAACTGGTTCCGGTCACTGCCGCCCGAGGATCGTCCCAACGTCGTTCTGACCTCTCCGTATCTCCGCGCGCGCCACACCGCCAGCCTCATCATCAAAACGGCTGGAATCCCCGAGGATTCCTACTCGTTCCTCGTCGACGAACGATTCCGCGAGAAAGAGTTTGGAATTCTCGACCGCCTCACCCATATCGGAGTCCAGGAGCAGTTCCCCGAGCAGGCCGAGCACCGCCGTCTGCTCGGAAAGTTCTATCACCGGCCTCCCGGCGGAGAAAGCTGGTGCGATGTCATTCTCCGACTGCGCAGCGCGACCGAGATGATCACGCGCGATTACCGCGGTCAGCGCGTGCTCATCGTTTGCCATGCGGTGGTCGTGCTCTGCATGCGCTACATACTCGAGCACCTCACGGAGACGGAGGTGCTCGCCATCGACAAGAAAGCCGAGATCGCAAACTGTGCCGTGACTCTTTACGAGCACGATGAGGCTCTCGGCCCCCGCGGTAACGTGCGTCTCAAGTTCTACAACTTCGTCGCGCCCCTCCAAGAAGCCGGCGCTCCCGTGACATCGGAGCCGGACGCGAACGTTGGCGCGCGCTAGGACACCCCGTCAAAAAAAGCGCTTGAGCTAGACGTGAAGCGCGGGAACCGGATTGGTGGGTGTCGTCGGTGTGTCGCGACGGCGAACCGTCTCGCCCGCGGGAGCCTTCATCGGCACCGTCAACAGAAAAGTCGTACCCACTCCCACCCTGCTCGCGACGGTCACGTCACCGCCGAGTAGGCGCGCGAGCTTGCGCGTGACGCTCAGCCCCAATCCGGTGCCGCCGGTTTTCCTCGTGGCAGTCTGCTCTGCTTGCCAGAACGGCTCGAATACTTCCTCGATGTTCTCGGCTGGAATCCCGACACCAGTGTCCGCGATGCTCACTTCGAAAGTTCCGTTCCTGACCGACAGGCCGACGCGGACTTCACCTTTCTCCGTGAACTTGATGCCGTTGGAGAGTAGGTTGACGAGCATCTGCCGCAGCTTCGTGCCGTCCGTCTGGATCGCCTGATCCTCGTCGAGCAGCTCGACGATGAAATCGATGTTTTTCGCCGCGGCCATTGGCTCCACGAGCGCGGCTGCATCGGCGAGCGTATGGTTGCACGACATCGACTCATACCTTACCCGCTCGCGCCCGATGTCCACTCGGGCAAAGGTAAGAATTTCGTCGATGAGGCCGAGCAGATGGCGCGCGCTGGCGTTGATTCTTCCGAGCTGCTGCCGCTGGAGCTCCGTCACGGGTCCCGTGATGCCGTCGGAAAGGAGCTCCTCGTAGCCCATGATCGCGGTGAGCGGAGTACGCAGCTCGTGCGACATCACGGCGAGAAAATCCGTCTTGCTGTTGTTCGCGCGCTCGGCCTCCGCGCGCGCGGTTTCGGCTTCGCTCCGCGCTTTCTCCGCGTGAGCGCGCGCCTGCTTCTCCAGCGCGAGCAGATCGACGCGCTCCTTGTCGGTGTTGCGGAGTACGCGCGCTGACCAGAGCACCAGCCCCACGAACGTAAGGATGCTGGCGACCGCGAACAGCGATACACCGAATTCGGTCTCGTAAAACCCGGAAGATTCGCCCAGTATCCTGATGACGCCGAGCAGGATCGGCGCGAGCACGGCAGCGGGCAGGAGTCTTCGTGCGAGCACGCCCCCCGGACCGTCGTCCAACAGAAGCACAGCGACGCCGCGGTCTCTCACCGCGACGAGAATTCCGATTCCGAGTATCAGCTGCCCGACCGCCGTCCACAGCGCCATGCCTGACGACTGCGACAGGCTGTACATACCCTTGACGCCGAAGAGATATCCGAGGATCGCGAGCAGCGCGATCAGGAGAGCAGGCGTGGCGAACATCTGCGCGCGTAGATCGTGCCTTCGCTGATCGTGGGGAATCGAGAGCAGCGCGAGCGCGAAGAGCAGCATGCTGCCGGCGCTGTTTATCGCGATACGACCCGGAGGATGGTTGGAGACCTGTTTGATCCTGTCTCCGAACAGCAGCAGGTCGAACCCTGATTCGCTGCCGCGAAGATATTCGTAGAGCGTGAGCCCGGCGATCGTGGCGACGAGCGCGGCGAGAGTCTGCTGCACCGCGTCCAGAGTTGCAGTCCGATGCGGACGCACCGCCATCGTCAGCGCGCCGCCCGCCAGAACGAAGCACACCGCCATCAGCGGAAGTATCGGGTATCCGCCGGTCGTCACCGTCGTGATGAAGGGAAGATTCAGAGCCCAGCCCGCGAGCGCTACGGCCCCGATGATGGCCACAGTGCTGCCTGCTATGATGGGCACCCGCTCGAAGAAACCGATCAGCGGGCTGTGACGTCCCGATGGACTGAGTGCAACTGTGCTGGGGTTCGCCATGTTACGCGGTGACCGAAAACCTATTCGCGAACATTGGCGAGTGCAATTCTACCACGCTATCGCTTTGCGGTCACGGAAAAACGCGCCCGTTGGACCGTTGTCGGGGGCAGTCGCCAGCCATACGACCGTCTCAGCACCTTTCTTAACAGTACGTGTGGCACCCCGCCCACCCATTGCGGTCTGTACCCAGCCGGGGTCAACCGAATTTACCAGGATTCCCATTCCTTCCGTCTCGGCCGCTATCACTCGAGTTACTACGTTGATACCCGCTTTCGACAACCTGTAGGCAATGTATCCCGCGCCCATTTCCGTGAGCGAGCCCATGCCGCTCGAGAGATTCACGATTCGCCCGTAGCGACGGCTCTTCATGATTGGTATGGCAAGGCGGGACAGCAGAAACGGGCCATAGACATTGGTCTGCATCGTTTCGCGAATGATCTCGATTTCTTCCATCGGATCGGCGTCGCCTTCCTCGATCATGATTCCGGCGTTGTTCACCAGGATGTCGAGACGGCCTACATCGAGACGCACCCAGTTCATGCATTCGCTGATGCTCTTCGCGCTCGCAACGTCGAGCTGATGCGTCTCAACGGGCAATCCGTCGGCAACCAACTCTTTCGCGGCGGCAACTCCCCTCGCCGCGTCGCGTGATCCCATGATTACTTTGATGCCGAGCTCGGCCAGCTGGCGGCATACTTCCAGCCCAATTCCGCGGTTGCCTCCCGTTACGAGTGCGATTCTCTGCTCGGCCATTCGTGTGTGTTCCGGTAGATGGCGGTATGAAAGGAGTGTACCGCTTCATCGACGGACTCCGTAAGTACCTGTTAGGATTGGAGATCGGAACCCCGGAGACCGCCCGCCACAAAATCGGTACGCGCTTTCGGCTGGCAAGTTTCGGGTACAGCAGTAACATTGCATTTGTTGCCGGACCGCGTTTTTCCTTCCATGACTGGATCCCGACTCACAACACCCGCACCCTCCTCTGCTCCTCCTTCAAAGCAGGAGATCGCGGACCTCCTTATCGAGGCGCGCGCGAGGACGATCCTGCTCGTAGCCGGGCTGTCCGACGAGGATCTGCATCAGCAGCACGATCCGCTGATGAGTCCCATCATCTGGGACGTTGGCCATATCGCGCACTTCGAGGAGCTCTGGCTCACGCAGAATCTCGACGGCCCGATCGAGTTCACCGAGATGCCGGGGTTGTACAACCCGTTCGAGCACCCCCGCGCAACACGCGCCTCACTCGCGCTTCCGACGCTGACTGAAATGATGGAACGGCTGCGCGAGATTCGCGGGCGCGTTCTCGATCGCCTCGACTCCGTGGAATTCGACGAGGAGAATCCGTTGCTGCGGGACGGCTATGTCTACAACATGGTCCTTCAGCACGAATACCAGCACAACGAAACGATTCTTCAGACCTTGCAGCTGAAGAAGGGCGACCCGTATCGCGCTCCGCGAAAAGTCTCTTTCACGCCGCGGACAATCGCGTGGCCCGAGCTCGTGTCATTCGGCGGTGGGCGAGTCTCGATCGGGACGCAGGACCGTAGTGCAGCTTACGACAACGAGCGACCGGAGCATGTGATCGATGTTCCTCCGTTCCTGATCGATCGCTTTCCAGTAGCTAACTGGCAGTACATGGAGTTCATGAAGGACGACGGTTACAAGCGAAAGGAATTCTGGTCCAGTGGGGGCCAGCGGTGGCTGGCTGAGACTGGGGCAGTCTCTCCGAAGTACTGGACTCGCTTGGGCGACGGATGGATTACACGCTCGATGGACAACACACATCCAGTCGAGGCAACGCATCCTGTCTGTCACGTCTGCTATTACGAGGCCGAAGCCTTCGCGAACTGGGCTGGTAAGCGACTCCCGACCGAATTCGAATGGGAAGTCGCGGCATCCTGGAATCCGTCGACAAAACGTGCCCAGA
>DATHGO010000322.1:0-2327 GCA_035317585.1 Gemmatimonadaceae bacterium
GTCCGCCCAACCCCGCGAACTATCCCTTCAACCCGAATCTCGGGATCGAAGTACTTCTGCGCGACATCTCGCATCTGATCCGCGCTCACCGCCCGTATTCGGGCATCGTACTCCAGGATCTCGTGCAATCCCTCGCCGAACATCCAGGCGTCGAGCATCTCGCCCAGCAGCGCGGCGCCGCTCTCCTGGCTGATCGCGTGCGTGCCGACCACGTACTCCTTGGCGCGGGTCAGCTCGTCGGCCGACACCGCCTCGTCGCGCAGCTTGGCAAACTCGGCGAGTAGACCGGCGCGCGCGACGCCTTCCTTTTCCGGAGACGTCGCGATGTAAGAAAGAAACATCCCGGCCAGTCGTTTCTCGCTGACCGACGCCTGCACGGTGTACGCGAGCGACTGCCGGTCGCGCAGCTCGTCAAAGAACCGGCCGCCTAGTCCGCTCGCAACGGTCGCGATGAGACTCGCGGCGAAGCGGGATTCGTCGGCGCGCGATGGTGCTGGAAACGCCAGCGCGATCGCCGTCTGTGCTTTGTCGCGCGACTCGGCGGCGATCTTCACGCTCTTGGGCCAGCGCGCTTTTCCAACCCTTGGAGCTTTTTCCAGCTGGACCGCACCAAACTGGCGGGCCACCAAATCCGCCGCCTCTCTGGGATCCACGTCCGCCACGATTCCGATGACCGCCGCGGATTCGAGAACCTTGGACTTGTGCCACTCCCTCGCGTGCTCGGCCGAGATCGCGCGCAGCGACTCCTCGGTTCCCATGGTAGGAATTCCGTAAGGATGCCCGGCGAATGCAACCGAGCTCGCCAGTCGCATGGGGTAGCGGTACATATCGTCCCGCAGCATCGCAACGTTGGAGAGCGCGACCGTTCTCTCGGTCTCGAATGCATCGTCGGGAATCGTCGGACGTTGTATCACGTCTCCCAGCAGCTCGATCGCTTCGGCAAGTCGAGTAACGGGCACCGACAGCGACCACCCGAAGCTGTCACTCCCCGCGCTCGCCGAAATTGATCCGCCGAGCATCTCCGCGTCCTCGGCGATCTGCGCGGCGGTGCGGGTGGTGGTTCCCTTGAGCATCGTCCGCGCGGTGAGGAGAGTGAGTCCCGCCTGCTCGGGCTCTTCCTCTACCGCTCCGCCCACGATATAAACGCCGATGTTGACCATCGGAGTCCCGGGCTTTCTCCGCACGAGCACAGGAACCTTCTCCGCTGTGCGAAAGATGGAAACACCGGCTTCGCCCTTCTCCGGCTCCGCGCTCTTTCCCTCTGGCGCGGTTGTCGGCACACGGCGCGGAATGGCCGGAAGGCGCTCCGATCCACCTTCCCCGAGAATGCGCTTCATGTCGGCCGCGTCCTGGGCGACCAGCGGCGCGTTCTCCGGACGATACACCAGAGCCGCCGCCCGCTCCTCTGACAGATATTTCCGCACAACCCGCTGTAGGTCGTCGGCCGAGGCGGATGTATAGCGCTTGAAATACTCGTCCCCGAGCTGCCAGCGGCCCAGCGCTTCCCATTCGGCGAGATAATTGGCGCGTCCTTCCGCCGTCTCGAGGCGCCGAACCCAGCGCGCCTCGAAGATGCGGCGCACACGAGTGAGCTCGTCGTCCTCGATCGATCCGACGCGTAGCTGGTGCATCTGATCCCAGATCACCCGTGCCGCTTCGGCGGTGTTTTCCGGCTCGGTCTCGGCGTGCACCACGAACACACCCAGCTCCGTCGGCGTGTAATCGTAGGCGGTGATGGAAGACGCGAGCTTCTTTTCGCGAACCGCGCGGTACAAACGAGATGCGCGTCCCGTTGCGAGCACGGATGCCGCGACGTCGAGCACCGCCGTATCCGGGTCCAGAGTGCCCGGAGTGCGCCAACCGAACACCAGCTGGCTCTGGGCGATGTCTCCAGCGAGCTCGCGATAGCGGAAGTCATCGTGCTTCGGCTCCGGCGGCCCCGGATGCCGTACCGGATCGCCGGATTTCAATTCTCCGTACTGCTCCTGCACCTGGTGCAGTGCTTCAGTGGAATCGACGTCGCCCGAGATGCTGAGGATCGTGTTGCCCGGCCGGTAGAAGTTGCGGTAGAAACCGTTCATCATGTCGCGCGTGAACGCGCGCAGGCCAGGCTCCCGTCCAATCCGCCAGCGTCGCATGCGGTGCGCATCATGGAGCAGCTCGTACAGCGTCTCGGTCGCGACAGCGGACGGATTGTCGGACTTCCGCTTCGCCTCCTGGATGATGACCTCCATCTCTTTGGCGAGCTCGCGCGCATCTATCACCGAATTCGCGTACGCGTCAGCCTGAATCTCCAGCCCTTTCACGAATCCCGACGAGGGCAACAC
>DATHGO010000323.1:0-3624 GCA_035317585.1 Gemmatimonadaceae bacterium
TGTCTGAGGAGATTACGGGCCGCCCGATGTCGTCGACTTACAGCGACACCAACCGGATTGGCGACCACATCTGGTGGATCAGCAGCAACGACCGCTTCAAGGGACACTACCCGGAGTGGAAGATCCGCCGAACGGTCCCCATGATCCTGCGCGAGATCTACGAGCACAACAAGGAGCGTTGGGAGCCGGCGGGGAAAGTGCGGGCAGGCTCGGCAGCGGTCACATGATAAGACGCGGGAAGCGCGACATCCTCGGAGTGATGGTCGACGTGGTCGACTATGAGTCCGCGGTGGACCAGATCCTCCACGCTGCCAAAGAGCGGCGGGGCTTCGCCGCCACTGCGCTCGCAGTGCACGGAGTGATGACCGGCGCGCTGGATCCAGAGCAGCGCTTCCGGCTCAATGAGTTCGACTTGGTCGTTCCCGACGGGCAACCAGTGCGGTGGGCGCTCAATCTCCTGCACTCGGCGCAGCTGACCGATCGAGTCTATGGGCCAACGCTGATGCTCGCACTCTGCGAACGTTGTGCGAGCGATGGCATCCCGATTTACCTGTACGGCAGCAACGAGACAGTGCTCACGCGACTGCGTGAGCGATTGCAGCAACGGTTTCCGACCTTGAAGATTGCCGGATCGCAGCCGTCGCGATTCCGCCGCATCACGTCTGATGAAAAATCAGAGATCGTGCGCGACATTCGCCGCAGCGGCGCGCAGGTAGTGTTCGCCGGACTGGGATGTCCCCGACAGGAAGTGTGGGCGTATGAATTCCGCGATGCTCTGTCGATGCCGGTGGTCGCCGTGGGAGCGGCGTTCGACTTTCACGCGGGCACGGTGCCACAGGCACCGCGCGGGATGCAGAACGCCGGCCTGGAGTGGCTTTATCGCTTCGCCCACGAGCCGAGGAGATTGTGGCGCCGATACGCGCTCCTCAATCCGTTGTACGTAGCGATGGTCGCTGCTCAGGGAACGCGACTGGTGCATTTCGGCAATCGCGCTGCGTCCCGGCCCGATCACGAAATGAACTATGGTTGACTCGGCCCGCAGCCCCCAGCCGGCCCGCCGAAAGCCCCTGGCAGGTAGTCTTCAGTTGCAGTTGCACACACGTTAATCTGCGCGATAGCTTCAGCCTCGAGGGGCCCTTAGCTCAGTCGGTTAGAGCAGCGGACTCATAATCCGACGGTCGCAGGTTCGAGTCCTGCAGGGCCCATTTGTCACACAAATATCGAATCTCACGCGCTCTGCGCGTCGCAGTGCTCGCATGCGCGATCGCCGCGGTCAGTTGCGGCCCCGAGCTGAGCGCGCCCGGGAGCGGCGACGTTTCAGGGACGTGGTTCTCCCCCGGTCCCGCGGCGGGCCTCACGAATGTCACCATCGTGCTCACCCAGAGCTCGGACGCGAGTATCTCCGGAACGTACACGGCGACGGGCACTCCAAACCTGCAGTTCTGCCCTGCAACCGGTCCGTGCGCGATATCGGGCACGATCGCCGTCAAGCACACGCTGAGCTACTATCACTTCCCTGCTCCCGCGCTCCAGCTGACGCCCAAGCTTCACATTTCCCCCTGGTACAGATGATTCGAGAGCAACTGGCTTGGTCGAATACCGAAGCAGGGAGCTGTAAGCGAACTACGCCTTTTAGCTGGGAGCTTTTCTGTCGCACTTATGGGCGCGCGGTTTTGGTTCTTGCCGCTGCGGGTTGTGTGGTGGCCGGTCCGTTGACGGCCGGCGCACAAGCCTCACCTTACGTTCCGCTCGACGATATCGCTTACACCTACGTCGACGCACTCATGGCGCGCGGCGTTATGCGTGAGCTGCCTACGCTGGAGCGCCCTTACACCGAAGGCGTGCTTCGGGCGGCGATAGACTCCGCGCGCGCCGGCTCGCCCAGCGCGGCGGTTAGCTCATACCTCGACGCGTTGTACGAGGCGATCGAAAAATACGCCGTGCGGCCGGCCACAATCGACAGCGGCCCTGACTTGCCGTTCAGGGTGCGTGGCAGTGGCGATTTCTACGCAACCGCTCAGACCTCGGGGCGGCGCGAGCTAATGCTCGCCGACGACCGCAGCAGCGTTCGACCGGGTGCAACGATACGCGTCATGACAGCAGGCGGTCCGATCGCCGGTTCGATCAGGCCGCTCATCGATACGCGTCTCAACGCAGACCCGGAGTTCGCGGGACGGAAGGACAGGAAGCTCGCCGGCCGCACCGAAGACGGATACGTGAGCGCCCAGTGGAAATATGCGGAGCTCTTTTTCGGGCGCGTCGGGCGTAACTGGGGACCGCCCACCCTCTACGGCCTTCAGCTTGGAAACTACGCCTATACCTACGATCATCTCTTCGCTCGGATCGGCTCTGACAAGGCGCACTTGTCGAGTGTGATCGCGCGCCTCGACGATTTTCAGGATGCGACCGGCGCGACGGTACAACGGTATTTCTCGATTCACCGGCTGGCGCTGCGGCTCGGCAACTGGGATCTCGCGGGGTCGGAGAGCTATCTATACACGGGAGTCGGAAGAGGATTCGAGCCGAGTCTCGCGAATCCGTTCAACATCTACTCGCTGTCGTGGCGAAACGAGAAGGAGGATGGAAATCTCGGACTCGGAGCTGAGCTTGCTTATCGCTCGTCGCGATTCGGGATGTTGGCGGCTCATCTTTTCATCGACGATCTTCAGATCGACCGCTGCAACCCGAACTGTCGCGAGCCATCTTCGTACGGTGTCACGCTGTCGGCTGAAGGACTGCCTCTGCGCGGAGACCAGCGCTGGTTCACGTCGTATACGCGCGTGTCGAACCTGGCATATCACACGCCTGCTCCGGCGGAGCGGTATGCGATATTCAACGTCGGGTTGGGGAGAGGCTTCAGCGACTACGACGAGATCAAGGTGGGCGCTGATCTCGCGTTAGTGCCCCGCGCGCCGCTACGGCTCTATGCAGCGCACCGGAGACAAGGCGAAGGAGATTATCGTGCGCCGTATCCCTTGCCGGCGGATTACGCGACGACTCCCGGGATATTCAGCGGCGTCGTGATGGGAGTGACACGGGTGGGACTCTCCGGCGCCGCCCGCTCGAGATTGGTCGAGCTGAGTGGAGACATCGGCGTCAATCACGTCACCAACGATGCGCACGTGACGGGCGTCAGCCGGACCGCGTTCGAGGGCCGCCTCAAAATTGCAGTCGAGCCGAGGTGGAGCGTCTCGTTCTGAGTCGAGGGCGTGGGTCATGTCATTCCTGAAAGCGATTGCCGACAACCGCAATGCCGGCTCGCTGGCCACGCGAATGCGGCGGCGCAGATTCGCGTTCTTTCTCTCGCTCCTGACGAGGGTGAAGCGCCCAATCACCATCCTTGACGTTGGTGGTACGCAGGACTTCTGGGTGATGATGGGTCAGGAAGCGCTCGGCGATGCGCACATCACGCTACTCAATCTCGCCGCGCAGCCTGTATCGAGCAGAGGATTCACGAGTGTTGCGGGTGACGCGCGAGATCTGAGCCTGTACGGTGACGCCTCGTTCGATGTCGTATTCTCGAACTCGGTGATAGAACACCTGGGGCCGGCATTCGCTGATCAGCGGAGGATGGCACACGAGATCAGGCGCGTCGCGAAACGGTACTTCGTCCAGACGCCGAAC
>DATHGO010000324.1:0-4023 GCA_035317585.1 Gemmatimonadaceae bacterium
TGGAGCGCCTCGGTGTGCTTCATCCGGGCGGCGGTGTAGGCGTTCTCCTTCTCGAGGTAGGAGGTGACCTCGGGGTTGGATTTCTCGCGGAGCCAGAAGTAGTTGTCGGTGCGGACTTCGCCGTGCAGGGTATCGATCTTCGGCTTGACGGTCGCGACCGGCGGCATGAGTGCCGGCGCCTGCGCCTCGAGGCGCGAGGCGAATGTCACTACTATAGATAGTGCGGCGAGGGAACTGACGAGAAGGCGGATACGGCGCATGGGACCCTCTGACAGGAGATCGATGAACGCGGCTGGGTTGTCTCTGTTCTATCCCCGAATCGCGGCGGGTGTCAAGCCGCACGAGGCCTTGTGATCACACCACTTCCAGTCACACTCGAGGGCAACGGCGTCCGACTCGAGCCACTGAGTGGCGATCATCGGGATGGACTCGCCGCGGCTGCCGGCGATGGCCGACTCTGGGAGCTCTGGTACACTTCGGTGCCATCACCCGAATCGACTGCCACCTACATCGCGGATGCGCTGGCGGGCCAGAAGGCGGGGCAGATGCTCCCGTGGGCGGTGCGGGATCTGTCGAGTGGGGCGATCGCCGGATCGACGCGCTATCACGACATCGTGCGCGAGATCGACCGGGTCGAAATCGGGTACACGTGGTACGGCGCGAAATGGCAGCGAAGCCACGTGAATAGTGCGTGCAAGCTCCTCTTGCTCACGCACGCGTTCGAGACGCTCGGTTGCAAAGTCGTTGGTTTGAGGACCGACAACTTCAACTTCGCCTCCCAGAAAGCGATCGAAGCCCTCGGCGCAAAAAGGGACGGCGTGATTCGCCACCATCAGGCGCGCCGGGATGGAACGGCTCGGGACAGTGTGATGTACAGCATCCTGATAGCGGAATGGCCCGACGTCAAACGGCATCTGGCGCTTCGGCTCGCTCGAGGTTCTCGATCTCCATTGGGCTGAGTATGGGATCAGAGAGACTGGGCCGCGAAGTAGTCACTTCAAATTCTGAGATGACCGCGGATGCGCTGATCGAGGTTCTCGCGGGGATCCGCGGCGCCGGAATAGACGTCTGGCTCGACGGCAACGGGGCGAGTGGTTACGTCCCCGCCAGAACGCAGCTCACCGATCGGCCGTTTCTGGTGTTGCCCTTCTTCGTGTCACTGGAACGCGCGCGGTAGTCGAATCGAGGGAGGAGTTGACACGCTCAGCAACCACATGGTACTACTCGGCAGGCCCTCAGGAGCGATTATGCCCGACGACATGGGAACCTTTCGCATAGATGTCGAGATCGAGAACCCCGCGCGCCCAGGTGAGCGACGAACGCTCACATCGGTGTTGGTGGACACTGGTGCTGAGTTGTCGTGGATGCCAGCCGCGACGCTGGAGTCGCTGGCAATCGAGCGGTACAAAAAGTGGCGGTTCCGGCAAGCCGACGGGACGATTCTCGAGCGCTGGGTCGGCGGTGCGTGTGTATATGTCGCCGGCAATCGGACCAACGACGATGTCGTGTTCGGAGAGCCCGGCGACCTCGTATTGTTGGGCGCACGCACGTTGGAAGGTCTCAACTTTCGGATAGAGCCCGTCATCAGGCAATTGGTGGACGCGGGTCCCACACCGGCAGCCGCGGCTTTTTAACGGGGGCGAATGCCCCCGCGTGACCGATTTATCCCGCGGCCACTACCCCTAGATAGAGGTTGTAGCGGTGCCGGGCGCGTTCACGGCCGAAACGGCTCCTTCGCGACATGCCCATCAAACTCCGCGTCGAGCACCGCGCGTCGCTCGCGCCAGTTGGAGCGCATCTCCTCTTCGGTGCTCACGTGCAAGTAGCCGGGAGAGACCACTGCCTCGGCTCGCTCGACCTCGATCAGCACCACCGCCTCGACCGGGTACTTGGCGCCTTCCTCACCGAAGACCCGCTTCGTCGCTTCGCGAAAGATGTCATCGCCGCGGTGCAACTTCGCCCGCCCAAAGAATCTGTAACCGCGTCTCGAAAGCTGCTCCACAACGTTGAGTTCAATTAGCGGGTTGCTGGCAAGATTGGCGCGCGTGCCCGGCGAGAAGATGTCCAGAAAAAAAATGTGGGTGTCGTCCCACACACGGATCGTTCCCTTGGGCGACAGATTCGGGCGTCCGTCCGGGGTCACAGTGGCGGCGAAGCAAAGGTGCGCGGCCTGAATCACCGCGCGCATGTCGGAAGTAATTATTCCCATCAGATCAGGCGAGAGCCAGCTCCTTATACATCTTCACATGATCGTATCGCTCACCCGCCGGACCGACGGTCCATCCCGGAATCACTCCGACTTTCTTGTAACCGAGATTCTTGTAGAAATCCTCGACCGGCTCACCGTGCCGCGTGTTGAGCACAATCAAACTGCGACCATATTGCCGCGCGACATCATGCAGGGCGTGCATGAGCGATGTCCCAACACCTTGTCCCCTCAGTGCTCTCGCCACGAAGAGTCGTTGCACCTTGGCGCGATGCCGGGAGTTGGACCGTTGAGAGAGCGCAAGCTGGCCCGACCCGATCACACCAACGTTGTTGTTTGCAACCAGCAGGAGCCTGGATCCTGCCGCGATCTCCGGGAGGACGGAGAGCCAGTAGCTGTGCGCGGTCGAAAGAGTGATCGGAGGAATGAATCCAAGCGGGGTTCCACCGTTCACCGTATCTCTGAAAAGCTCGACGAGATCCGGAAGCAGGCTCTCGAGCTCCGAGGCTGATACCGATCGAATAGAGGTCACCACGACTACGGCGCGTCGGCGTCGGTAAGAGGCGGCGCGGAGGTGACTGCCGGCACCGGTACTGTGCCTGCGAGAGGCGCCGTCACTCGGCCGAAGAAGGCGAACGCATTCAGATGCTCCGTCGCGATTCTCCATGTATAGCGACCGTTCTCGAACCGGGCACCGGAATACCATAGTGTGATTGTATCCGAGGTCTCGTCATAAATCAGTGACGCACGATAGACGATATCCGCGAACGCCGGTATCGCGCCGCGCACCAGCACGGGGCCTGGCTCGACCGCCCAATGGACGCCGTCCGCACTCCTGGCGAAATGAAGAGCCGAAGTAGTGCATGAGCCGGGGATCTTGACGTTGTAGAGCATCCAGAACTCGCCCTTGAAGGGAATCCACTCCACATCGACGTGCCATGCGAACGCAGTTTGCTCCGACAGGTCCGTCGTAATCGGATCGGACCAGTTTACTCCATCTGTTGATTGCCGCAATTCGACCGTCGTCGAGCTGCTGCTGCAGCCGCTCGCTCCGCTGTTCACCGACCACATCAGCCAGTCACCTCGACCTCGGCGAACCACAGTCGGTGATACTACGGTGTGGTTGGCACCCGTCACGACGAGTGTCGGAAGACTCCAGACGGTCGGCGCGCCGCCGCGAACAAGAAAGATCTCGTTTTGCGTCGTCACCCTCCGGTAGTAAAGCCAAAGCTCGTTGGTTTCGGGATTGAATACCTGGTCAGGATCGGACAGGTATCCGGCGTCGGGTCGTGCGATCGGATTCATCACGCCCGGCGGCACCGGCCAATCGAGCAGGGACCTCCTCGCGTAAAGCGAAGGATTCTCCTTTGCCGCGTCACCGTATGGGTAAGGCGTCACGAAGAGTTCGGTTTCGCTTGCGCCCCACGACAACGGCGTGAGCGCGGCATCGGGATGCACGGCCTGTCCGGAGCCATCGAACGTCTCGAGTGCAATCAGATGCACGTCTGCCAGGTGATCTGGATTCGGGCTCGCTGCATCGGAGCACGCGATCAAGGTCAATACGAAGCCAACCGCAGCCGGTCGGCGAAGCACTAAGGGCATGCGTTCGCTGCCTCCCACGTGGGAGTAAGTGTGGAGACGAACGCGCCCCGACCATCGGGGCACCGGGCGTAGGCCGTACCCGGCACGTTGCTTCCCCATCCCGCCGCGTCGGCAACCACTCCGAATTTGTTGTACATGCCCACGATGTCGGTCGCGCTGAGGCCGCCCGGAATCATCACCTCGTTCACGACGATATACCCTCCCGATTCGATTAC
>DATHGO010000325.1:0-2787 GCA_035317585.1 Gemmatimonadaceae bacterium
TGTTGCACTTCGCACTGATACATCTGCTCGCCGTCGTCACCTGTTACGTGCGGTATGGATCGGCGCACTGGATGTTCGAGTCACCGGACCTCGGGCACTATCCTTTCAGCCCGCCGCCCGATTGGGGGTACTCATTACCAGTTGTCTACCTGGTATGGGCGTTGGTCGTAGTCACGATGTATCCGCTTTGCAGGGGGTTCGCGGGGCTGAAGCAACGGCGGAGCGATGTGTGGCTTAGCTACCTCTGAAAATGCAGTCCCTGCCCGGTTGCGACTGATTCAAGTTCGGCGTCCTCTAATGAGAGCCGATTGACTCGCGGGTAGCGTACTCGCCAGGCGCGCTCAGCTAACAAGTGGACGAACAGTCCCCCGCCGGGAACGCGCGATGCCAGCTGGTCAAAACGGGTTCGTATTCGGTCGCTCGTCGACTGCGATCGTGGTCCTGCTCAGCCTCCTGGCCTGTTCTGAACGCCATAAAACGACGATACAGGGCACTGAGATGCGGGTTGCGCTGACGGACCTCGCCGGCGCGGAAGACGTCTATTACGCGAACAATCTCCGGTACTCCAGCGATCAGTCGACCATTGTGGCTCTCACGCTTCCGAGCGGAGTCACGCTCACCATCGAGAGCGCCGACGAGCATGGCTGGCGCGCGTCCGCGTCCCACGAATACGGCGTCGAGACGTGTTCCGTGTCGGGTCGGAACGACGGCAGCTCGGCTCTTGCCCTTGTCGAAGGACCGATCTGCAAGCCATTGGGCCTGAGCGCGACGCTTCGGGATGTGCGTGGTCGAATAATCGTACCTCCGGCGGCTGCCAAGAATGCTGCTTCGCCAGCCAAGCCAGGTATTCCAGCGCCCTCTGCCTCGCCCGCCACGGCGCTTGTCACCAACGAAATCCCCGAAGGAATCTCGCTGTTGCTGCCTGTAGTCGGCTCGCAAACGGAGAACTTCGGGTACCCCACCCAGACCATTGATAGGCTGGCCGTGCGGCAGGTGCTGCTGGCTCGGGCCTACGACGCACTCGACCGCGTGCTCGCCGCTTACGGCGACAGTGTCAAGCGCGACTACCGTGTTGAATACCGGCTCTTCGACGCGTACGGCGCGTTCGGCGTGGCCATACCATCGTTGGAGCCTCGACTGAATGAGTGGGTGCAGCTGCGGCCCAAATCGGTAGCGGCGCTCCTGGCGCGCTCCACCTTTTACCGGGCCGCCGGTTGGAATGCGCGCGGCACTGCGCGCTCCCGCGAGACGACGAGTCAGCAGTTCCAGCGCATGGACAGTTTCTTCCAGCGCGCAGCGGCCGATCTGGACTCCGCGCGTCGTCTCGACCCAAAATCCATCGTTGCCTATCGACTGATGATAGACATGGTTGCCTCGCGGGCCGATCTCAAGACATCGCGAGAAATGCTCGGCGAGGCGCTCAAGATCCAGCCCTACAGCTTTTTGCTGCGCTTAGCTCACATGGCAAACCTACGCCGGTGGGGAGGCTCGTACGAAGCGATGGAGGACTTCGCCGACGAATCGGCACCCTACGCGAAGCGAAATCCGCGCATCAAGGCGCTGAAGGGATTTGTGGACATGGACAGGGCCGAAGACTTCGAGGCGCAGGATCGAAAAGGGGATGCTATAGAGGCGCACCAGCGCGCGCTTCGGTTTGGGGACTACTGGGAATTCCGTTACCAGCGTGGCAAGTACTACTCGCGGTCTGATCTGGAGGAGGACGCGCTGCAGGATTTCAACACCGCCCTCCTGCAGCACCCACAAAGTGACGACGTGCTTTCCTACCGTGCCAGGGTGGAATACGAGCTCGCGCGCCACGCCTTCGGTGAGGCCAAGGATGTGTATTTCTCGCAGGCGTTCCGGGACATCGAGCTGGCTGTCGCGATCGACCCGACGGACGAAGGCCATCTGACTGATCTGGCTTTCTATCGCAAGAACATTCCCGAATACGCTCCGCCGCAACAGTAGCGCGGCCGACTAGCTACCTTCGAGCCGATCATCTGCGCGGTGGTCGACTCGACACCGTAGTACTAAGTTATCGTGCCTGCACAACTCCTGAGTTCGAACTACACAAGGACCCGGCAATGGCACATGCGACAGTCAAGAACCAAGAGAGAATCATCGCGAACGAAAAAAGGATCATCAAAGGCCAGGAGCGGCTCGCGACGATAATCAGGAATCAGGAGAAGATAATCCGGAACCAGCAGGCGATTATCAGGAATCAAAAGAAGATCCTGTCGAATCAGAGCAAACTTCGTCCAAAGTAGCTCGCACGGACACCCGCAACTTCGATTACTGCGCGGCTATTACGAGGTCCATGGCGCTCGTGTAGGAACGCCAGACCGCGATCTCGTCCTCCAGCGCGCGCTTTCCCGCCGGCGTAAGCTCATACAATCTCGCGATCCGATTATTCGGTGTCTGTCGCCAGAGCGAGATCACCCAACCGCGATTCTCGAATCGATGCAGGGCGGGATACAGTGAACCTTGCCCGACCCGGAAGGTGCCCCCCGAAATCTGCTTGATGTGATTGCCGATCCCCCAACCATGCATGGGGGCAAGCGCGAGCGCCTTGAGAATCAGCAGATCCAGTGTCCCCTGCATCACGTCCGTGCCCTGTGTCAATTGTGTTCTCTCCTGTCGGAGCAAAAGGGGAGTATAGCATTCCGTTCGATTATTGCGCAAGAGAGGACCCGTTACTACATTGGGCCCCCAGACTGTCGGCCACCTGCGGGCCCGGCGATTTGCAGTCAACTCGATCCGCGTCTCTTATGCCAACCACACAACGTC
>DATHGO010000326.1:0-2017 GCA_035317585.1 Gemmatimonadaceae bacterium
CAGCGACACCCTTACGATCGACAAGCCGGTAGCCCGCGATCCACGAGACCGGAAGCGCATGGCAATCGTCAGTAAAGGTCGGCCGGCCAAGACCGACCTCATACGCCTTGCCCGATTCGACGCGGGGGACCTTCTTCGTGCCCATCTCCATTCCGGACGGACTCATCAAATCCGCGTTCATCTCGCGTCTATCGGCCATCCGGTCATGGGCGACGACGTGTATGGAGGGGGCGGAGGACGTCGTGTGGCCGGACTTCCTCCCAAACGGCATTTCCTCCACGCGGCCTGGCTCGCGTTCAACCACCCCGTGACAGGAAAGCCGCTCGACTTCCGCTCTCCGCTTCCGGAAGACCTGCAACACTCGCTCACCGTAATCGCGGGCGAGCACGCGCTGCCCGCGGGTGTTGACGCACTATCGGCATTTCATTTCTATGAGTGAGACAGTCACGCTTCCACCCGAGCAGGTTGCGGAGGAAGAGCCACACGTTCCTACGCGGCGACTCCTCGTGTTCGAGGTCGGCGGGGGCGCGTTCGCCTGCGAGATGGAGTCATTCCGTGAGATCATCACGCCACAGCCAATGACGAGACTGCCCGGTGCGCCACCCTCCGTTTGTGGGCTGATCAATCTGCGCGGAACGATCGTTACGGTCGTCGACGGCGGAATCGTTCTTGGCCGGTCTGCCTACGTCCGCGAGCAGGGACTGACGCTGCTGGTGGACTACGTCGAGCGATGGATCGGGGTCGGGGTCGACGATGTGCGGGATATTCAGGACGTGCCAATCGATCAGTTCTCGGCAGCGGACGCAGCGGAAGCGTCCCAACCGGGCGTCACTGGCGCGGTGGAGATAGAGGGGCAACGCGTTCTGGTACTCGACATCAAAGCGGTAGTCGAGCAAGTCATCGGACAAGGGAGGTAAGGTGAGCAGCAGTACAGTACTGGTTTGCGACGACGCCGTATTCATGCGGACGATGGTCAGCGACATTCTGTCGCAGGCCGGATTTACAGTTGTCGGCGAAGCCGAGAACGGAAAACAGGCAGTGGAGAAATACCAGCAGCTGAAGCCGGATCTGGTGACAATGGACATCATCATGCCGGAGATGGGCGGGATCGAAGCCGTCAAGAAGATCACACAGCTGGATCCCTCCGCTCGTATTCTCATGTGCAGCGCCATGGGCCAGCAAGCGCTGGTGCAGGAGGCCCTGCAGGCTGGCGCGCGAGACTTTGTGGTCAAGCCGTTCCAGCCCAGCCGCGTACTCGAAGCCGTCCAGCGGGTGTTAGCCTAAGTGGATACCGGCCGCTACGCCAAGCTCTTCCTCACCGAGAGTCGCGAATACCTCTCGGAGATCAATACCGCGCTGCTCGAGCTGGAGCGCGGGGGGGGCGACGCGGCCGTTGCACGGCTCTTTCGTGCGGTCCACACGATGAAGGGAATGGGCGCCGCCATGGGTTATACGTCCGTTGGCGAGCTGTCCCACGAGCTCGAGACCCTGCTCGACAAGGTGAGAAGTGGTAGCCTCACGGTCACGCCAGCAATCATCGATACGCTTTTCGCCGCTGCGGATGCGCTCGAGCAGGCCGTGGATTTGGTGACGGCGCCGACTCCGCAGCAGCTCGATGTCACCGAGATCACCGCGCGGATTCGACAGGTTCCGGAGCAGGCTCCGCAGACATTCACCGCCGAGTTCGCGATTCCGAAACGGGACAAAAGCGAGTTGTCTGCTCCCGCTCAAAAGCCGCCGCGGCACGTCCGCATTGACTCGCGGCGTCTCGACACGCTGATGAACGTCGCCGGCGAGCTCGTAATCGCACGCGACCGCATCGCCCAGATCTCGGAACGGCTCGGGGACGAAGAGCTGGTGGAGGCAACGCGTCACGCATCCCAGATCGTCTCTTCGCTGCAGAACGAGATCATGACCAGCCGCATGGTCCCGGTATGGCAGATCTTCGAGCGGTTTCCCCGGGTCGTCCGCGATACAGCGCGCGCGCTCGGCAAGGAAGTGGAGTTCAAGATCGAGG
>DATHGO010000327.1:0-13419 GCA_035317585.1 Gemmatimonadaceae bacterium
AGAAGTTCGCCGTTGATCCTGTCACCGAAGTGAACGGAGTCAAGCAGCTCGCGCGCGAAGCGATTGCGGCGGGCTTTTACAACATCGATGTCGATACTTCGACGCTCGTGGATCTCTCGAAGCCCACGCTAAAGGAGCAGCAGCGCACCAACTACGAGCAGGGAGTCGAGCTCGCGTTGACAGTGAGGGAGCTGCAGCCACAGGGCGTGAACATCTCGATCGGTGGCGAGATCGGCGAAGTCGGTACCGAAAATTCGACCGTCGAAGAGCTCGTGACCTACATGGACGGCTTCAACGAGACGCTTGCGAAGCGCGCCCCCGGCACCGAGGGACTGTCCAAGATCAGCGTGCAATCGGGAACCACGCACGGCGGTGTCGTGCTCGCCGATGGCAGCATTGCGGACGTCAAGATCGACTTCGACACTCTGGCGCGCCTCTCGAAGATTGCGCGCGAGAAGTACGGACTGGCCGGCGCCGTTCAGCACGGGGCCTCGACTCTCCCCGATACCGCCTTCCACAATTTTCCGCGCACGGAAACCGCGGAGATCCACCTGGCCACGAATTTCCAGACGATGTTGTTCGACAACATCCCGGAGGCCCTGCGCAAAGAGATCTACGACTGGCTGCACGTGAACGCGAAGGACGAGCGCAAGCCAACCGATACCGACGAGCAGTTCATCTACAAGACTCGAAAGAAGGCAATTGGGCCTTTCAAGAAAAGGTTCTGGGACCTGCCAGCCGACGTGAAGGCCCGGCTCGCCAAGGCATACGATGAGAAGTTCAGCTTTCTGTTCACCCAACTGGCGGTGGTCAACACCCGCGAAATCGTCGATCGTTTCGTGAAGTCCGTCGAGCAACACAAGCCGCAGCCGCACCCCGATCTCGTCATGGTCGAGGCGGCGCCGGACGACGCGGATCTGAGTGACTGACACTCGTCGCAAGCCAAAGGAAGCTCCACAAGCGGTTCGTGAGATAATCCGACGGGCGGGGCACGAGCTGCGGAACGCGCTCAACGGTGTTGCCGTAAATGTCGAAGTCGTGCGGAGCCGGATAGGGCGCGAAGGACCACCTTTGGAGCTCGCATCCTTTGCCGAGCGCGCGTCGGCTCAGGTGGGAGAGGCGAGCGCACTGGCGGATGGACTGCTCGCACTGGTCGGTCCTCTACTGGCTTCGCCAACGGCCGGGACATCGAAGACGGCCAGCGGCAACCATGGCGCTGGAAGTCGAATAGAGCTAATGATTTATGGCGACGGCGCGGCTTCCGTCGTGTCCGATATCGAACGCCTCGCGAGCCGCATCGGCGTTGCGGTCGAGCAGCATGGCCGGAGCGTTATATTAACAATCTTGCCCGAAGGAAAAAGCCATTCCAAAGACTGAGCTGAATCAGCCCAAGGTACTCATCGCCGACGACGACCGTTCCATAACGGAAGGGTTGAGCGCGATTTTGCGCGATGAGGGATACGAGGTCGCGGTCGCCGTCGATGGCCAGAAGGCCTTGGATGCGCTCGGCGCCGAAGCTTTTGGTGTCGTGCTCGCTGATCTCAAAATGCCGAAGGTGGATGGGCTCGCGCTGCTCAAAGAGCTGCAGCTCCGCGCAATTCCCACGGAGTGCATCATCGTCACCGGTCAGGCGACGGTCGATTCCGCGGTGCAGGCGATGCGCGAAGGCGCGTACGATTACGTCGAGAAGCCACTCACCGCCGACAAGCTGAATCGCCTCAAGGCGCTCATTCCGAAGGCGCTCGAGAAGTTCAACGTGCAGCAGAAGAACCGCGAGCTGTCGTCCAAGCTCGAGGGGCTCACGCACTTCGGCGAGCTGACTGGCCAATCCGAGGAGATGCGCGCCGTCTATCAGATCATCGAAGCCGTCGCTCCCTCGACCGCCAGCGTGTTGATCTTCGGTGAGTCTGGCACGGGCAAGGAGCTCGTCGCGCGTGCGATCCACGCCAAGAGCGAGAGAGCGAAGGGTCCGTTCTTCGCCCTCAACTGCGCCGCGCTTCCCAAGGACATCCTCGAGAACGAGCTATTCGGGCACGAGAAGGGCGCGTTCACTGGCTCGACCAACGAGAAGCCGGGCGCGTTCGAGATGGCCGACGGCGGCACGATCTTCCTCGACGAAGTGGCGGAGATGCCACCCGACATTCAGGTCAAGCTCCTGCGCGCGATCGAGTCGAGGACCATCAGACGACTCGGCGGCAAGAAGGAAATCGAGGTGGACATTCGCATTCTTGCCGCGACCAATCGCGATGTGCAGAAAGCGCTGGCGGACAACGATCTGCGCGAGGATTTGTATTATCGTCTCGCCGTCGTCGAGCTGTTCCTGCCGCCGCTCCGCGAGCGCATCGGCGACATCAAGCTGCTCGCGAATGAGTTTCTCGTGCGCTTCGCGAATCAGAATGGCAAGCCGATGACCGGCTTCGACGATGAGGCGTGGGAATGGATTCTCTCGCACAACTGGCAGGGCAACGTTCGCGAGCTGAAAAATGCGGTCGAGCGCGCGGTGATCATGAGCCGCTCCGACAAGATCAAGGCCGCCGACATCATGCCGCGTCATCTACGTAGGGGCCACGAGGTGAATACGGCGATGACGGTTCCGCCTGGAGCGACGCTCGCCGATACCCGTCGTCAATTGGTGCTTCGCGCCTTTGCCTCGACCAATGGCGATTACGCGCGCACGGCCAGCGTAGTGGGAATGACGCCCGCCGACGTTCGCGCGGAGATTGCGTCGCTTCTCAATGGTCGGGCCAACGAGGGGCAAGCGGCAAGCACGGCCAATGGCGCACAACGCGTCGCCAAATCCGCCGATTCTCCGGCACCGGCCGGGAAGAGTGCGAAGGCTCCGGTCAAAGCGTCGGCTAGCCCCGCCAAGGCCAAGCCCAAGAAGCGTTAACGAAGCGGAGGAAGGGAATGAGCGAGAACGACTGGTACGATGACGACGAGCCATACTACGGTGAGCCCTACGTCATCGTCGAAAAACGCGAAGCGGGAATCGGTCCCTTCCTCCTTGGGCTTGCCCTCGGAGCCGGAGCTGCGCTCCTCTTCGCTCCGCAGACCGGCGAGGAGACTCGTCGCGGCATCGCGCGAAGGGCCCGCCGGGCGCAGGAAGCTGCCCAGGATCTCGTCGAGGATGTAAGCGGCACGGTCGCGGACAAGTTCAACGAAGTCCGCGCGACCGTCGGGGAGCGCATAGACGCGACCCTCGAAGCCGTTGACGACAAGAAGCGACGGGTGTCGAACGCGTTCCACGCCGGGCGGGCTGCGGCTCGTGAAGCGCGCGGCGAGCTGGAGCAGCGCATCGCCGAAAGCAAAGCGGCGTACAAAGACATCTAGTGCCGCAGCGCGGGCTCGCGGCCCGGCTCGGTTGGTTGCTTCGCGATTACGCGAAGCGAGTCTGGGACAACAGCGGCGAGGACAACGTTTTCTTTCTGGCGGGCGGAATTGCTTTCAACATCCTCCTCGCCGCCGTCCCGTTCTTCCTGCTGCTCGCGACTGCTCTCGTCTATTTGCTCAACCAGTCGGCCGACACGACATCGGCGGAAGTACTAACCATTGTAGACAAATTTCTTCCGCCTCATCCGCCGGGGGACTCGGGCCCGGCGGCGGATATCCTGAACCAGGTAATCAGGCGGAGCGGCTCGCTCGGCGTGTACAGCGCCATTGGCTTCATCTGGTTCTCGACGCGCCTGTTCGGATCCCTGCGCACCGTTCTCGCCGCAATCTTCGACATCGACACGGATCGTGGCATAATCGCCGGCAAGATCTTCGACATCGAGATGACGCTTGTCTCGAGCCTCCTCCTCGTCGCCTATACCGTGCTCAGCGCCTATCTCGCGATCGCCACCACGCGCGGCGTCGTGGTTCTGGCCGACCTGGGCATTCGGAAGGAGCTGATGGGACAGCTGGAATACAACCTTGGCCAGCTCCTCGCGTTCTCCTTCATTGCGACGATGTTCTTCTGTCTGTACAAATTTCTGCCGCACCGAAAAATTCGCTGGAAGACCGCGCTCATCGCCGCGCTGTTCACGAGCGTCATGCTGGAGGTGGCAAAAAGGGCTTTTTCGGCCTACGTGCGCTCTTTTAACCCCGGCTCCTTCTATAGCGGCACGGTCGCTGCATTGGTTTTAACCGTTATCTGGGTCTACTACGCCTCCTTCATCTTCATCATAGGCGGTGAAGTGGCACAGGTATACGAGCTTCGACGCGTGCGGAAGAAGCAGCGTGAGGCCTTTGAGGATTGAGCATCATTGGCGATGTTGCCGGGTCGTCCGGCGAACACCTTTTCGAGGGGGAGGGGGTATCGTGCGCAAGTTAGCAGTAGTAGCGGCCCTACTGGCCGTTGTATCGATCTCGGCTTGCAAGAAGACGGGAGAAGGGGAGTACCAGGTTGAGAAGCCGGTCGTTGGAACGCAGACGGACACGATTCACACGCCGACAGTCGACGTCGGTACGCAGACCACGACGGTCGCGGTGCCGAAGGTCGTAATGGATTCGACTAAGATCAAGACGCCGACGGTCAGCGTAAAGAAGAAGAAGTAACTCACCTACCGGGCGCGAGCGCCTCCGGTGAAGTGAGGTCCAGGGCCCCGTCAGAAATGGCGGGGCCTTTTTGCTGGTGACCAACTGCTGACTAACAGCTGAGGATTTCGGACCAACTGCTAATGCGAATCGCAGACTAACTGCGGATTGGGGGACTAACTTCGGAGTGAGGACTAATCCCCACAAGTTGCGAGCATTCCGATTGTTCCGCAGTTCGCAGTGGCTGCCGGTCCGAATCTCTCAGCCGTTAGTCCGCAGTTCGTAGTTAGTGTCCCAATCCGCAGCCAGTCTGCGATCCGCAATTGCTGTTGGTTCGCGTCCTCAATTAGTCCGCAATTCGGAGTAGCACTTAGTTCGCAGTCCTCAGTAGTTAGCGACCCGTATTCCGTGCTATATTTCATTTGCCCCAGGTCCCGGAGGGCGTAAGCCCGCTAACTCCGTCAGGACCCCGAAGGTAGCAGCGGCATGCGGTGTCTAACGTTGCTCCGTAAGACCTGGGGTACTCCCGCCTAGCAATGTCTCTCGCACTCGCCCGCAAATATCGCCCAAAGCGCTTCGCTGACGTAGCTGTCCAGTCGCACGTGTCGAACACGCTGCGTGGCGCCATCGCCAGGGGACGAGTTGCGCACGGCTACCTTCTCTGCGGACCGCGCGGAGTGGGCAAGACCACGCTCGCCCGCGTTCTCGCGATGGCGCTCAATTGCGAGAACAAACGCGAAGACGGCGAGCCGTGCGGAGAGTGCATCTCGTGCCAGCGCATTTGGAGCGGATCGTCGAGTCTGGACGTCGTGGAGATCGATGCCGCATCGAATCGCGGCGTGGACGATGCGCGCGATCTGCGCGAGCGGGCGATGTACGCCCCTTCCGGCGACGATCGCTTCAAGGTCTATATCGTCGACGAGGCGCACATGCTGACCCGGGAGGCGTGGAACGCGCTGCTCAAGATTCTGGAGGAGCCGCCACCACGCGTCGTATTCGTCTTCGCGACGACGGAGCCACAGAAAATCGCCCAGGCGGCGGCACCCGTTCTCAGCCGCCTCCAGCGCTTCGATCTCAAGCGCATCGGACTCGGCGACATCACCCGCCGCCTCTCGACTGTCCTGGAGAAGGAAGGAGTGAAGGCGTCCGACGACGCGCTGTCGATGATCGCGCGCGCAGCCGACGGCTCCATGCGCGACGCTCTGAGCCTCACAGACCAGGTGATATCGATCGGCGAGGGAGAGGTGAGTGCCGAGCGGGTCCGCGAAGCTCTGGGCCTCGTGCCCGAGGATGAGTTTCTGGCGATCGTCGACATTATCGCGGGACACCGCGCCGGCGAGGTATTCTCGGTGGTGAACAAGCTGGCCGACGCGGGCGTCGACTTCGGGGTGTTTCTCTCGGGCTTCGCCGATATCCTCCGCGCTCAGCTCACTGTCGTCCTGAATGGGAAAGCCGAGGGGGTCTCGGCCACGGCCGCGGCTGCCCTCAGAGAAAGGCGGGATCTCTTCACCGCGGGCGATCTGCTCCGGATGCTCAGTGCCATCAACGCATTGGAGCCGACCTTCAAGAAAAGCTCCCAGCAGCAGCTCCTCATCGAGATGCTGTTGGTTCGGATGGCGCTTCTGGATCGCACAGTTGCGCTCGAGGATCTGCTAAAGGGTCTGGGCGGGGAATCGACGCCCGGAGCGCCGAGAGCCGAGGTAGCCAGCGGATCGGTGCGGACCCAGCCGTCGCAGGCGTCGGTTGCGCGGACGGCCCAGCTTCCCTCGACACGGCCGGGATATCCCCCTCAGCTCGATGCACCGAACGCACTTCCACCTACCACTGTTGCTCCGAAGCCGTCCGCTCCTGCCGCCAACGAGGGCCAGCTTCGCGAAATGAAGCGCGCGATGGAGACCACGGCACAGGATTCGAATCGAAGCCGCATGACACCGGAAGCCCTGAAGGAAGAGCGCATCGGCATGCTCCGCCAGAAGGATCCGGCGCTTGGCGCGGCCATCGACGAGCTCGATCTAGAGCTCCTCGACTAACTCTCAATCCTGATCCCCGAGCATGGCAGACTTCACGAAGATCTTTGAGCAAGCGCAGCAGATGCAGGCGCGGATGCAGCAGATGCAGTCCGAGCTGGAAAAGCAGACCGTCACGGCGGCAGCGGGCGGGGGTATGGTGACCGTCGAGGCTGACGGGAAGGGAACCATCACTCGGGTCAGGATCGACCCCAGCGTCGCCGATCCGAAGGACGTCGAGATGCTCGAGGATCTGGTTCTGGTCGCCGTCAACGAGGCGCAGAAGAAGGCGGCCGAGCTCGCGCAAGGAGAGATGGGTAAGCTGACCGGCGGCTTGAACCTTCCCTTCAAGCTCCCGTTCTAGCGTGGGAGCAATCGACGATCTCGCCGCCGAACTGTCGAAGCTGCCCGGGATCGGGCGGAAGACGGCGCTCCGCCTCACATACCACCTTCTGAAGCAGTCGCCCGAGCAGGCCACGCGCCTGGCCACGGCGCTGACCACGCTGGCGGAGAAGGTCCGGCCGTGCCCCCAGTGCTTCAATCTGACAGAGGAGGATTTGTGCGTCATCTGCCGTGACGCGCGCAGGGATACGGGAGTCATCTGCGCAGTAGAGGAAGCATCCGATATCGGGGCGATCGAACGGTCTGGCGAGTTCCGGGGCGTGTATCACGTCCTGGGAGGTCGCCTGTCCCCGTTGGATGGCATCGGACCCGAAGATCTCACCATACCGCAGCTGGAGACGAGAGTGTCGGCTGGAGTCGTCCGCGAAGTGATAATTGCCACCAATCCGAGCATAGAAGGCGAGACAACCGCGCTGTACGTTCAGCGCAAGCTCGCCCGGTATCCCCTCACGATCTCCAGAATTGCCAGGGGACTTCCGGTCGGGGGCGATCTCGAATACGCGGATGGCGTAACCATTGCCCAAGCGTTGACCGCCAGGAGGGCAATGTGAGCAAACAGCGCGCGAGCTTCGTGGCGGTGGGGTTTCTGGGCGGAGTAGCGGCCGGAACCATGATCTGGAGCCGTCTACAGCGCCAGTACCGCCGCAATCTGTTTTCCCGCCACACGCTCCGGCGCGTCGCCGCGCTGGGCTACCTTCGCGCGCGGCCGTCGGTGAACACCGCTCAGCTGCTTCGCGAATACGTGGCCTGGGAGCCGCGCTCCATACTCCGCGAGCGCGGAGTGAGGATGCTGAAGCGACTCGAGGCGACGCTGTGACCGGGGGACGATGACCGCCGGCACGGCCAACTGGTCGTTCACTCAGGACGACTTCACCGGAATAACCGAATCCCTGAACCGCTTTCTGGGCGAGACCAAATCGATCTGCGCGCTCCTGGTCGATCGATCCGGCCAGCTCGTGACGACCGTTGGTGATGCTTCGGGCCTGGACACGACGGCTTTCGCAACGCTCACCGCCGCGGACTACAGCGCTAACGACCAGCTGGCAAAGCTGGTTGGCGAAAACGATTTCTCGAGCCTCTTTCATCAGGGCGAAAAGGAGTCCATCTACGTCGCGGACATCGCGCGGCGGCTGCTGCTGGTAATAATCTTCGATTCGCGCACGACTGTCGGACTCGTCCGCTTGAGAATGAAGGGCGAGATCGAGGAGTTGACGCTGTTGATCGATCGTGTATTCTCTCGCGGACGCAATGGCGCCGCGCCTGAGGAGCATCTGCTCCGTGGCGCGGATGACGAGATCGACAAACTCTTCAACTGGTGAGGAAGAGCTAGACGTGTCGATGATCAACTACGCCTCGCGCGAGATCAACTGTAAGATCGTTTACTATGGTCCCGGGCTTGGCGGCAAAACCACCAATCTCGAGCACGTCTACGGCAAGGTTAAGCCGGAAACGAGAGGGAAGCTCATCTCTCTCGCGACCGAGACCGAGCGTACGCTCTTTTTCGATTTCCTCCCCGTCGATCTGGGAACCATCCGCGGGTTCAAAACGCGGTTCCACCTCTACACCGTGCCGGGCCAGGTCTACTACAACGCCAGCCGCAAGCTCATTCTCAAGAACGTGGACGGCATCGTGTTCGTGGGCGACTCGCAAGCCGAGCGTATGGAAGCAAACCTCGAGTCGATGCAGAATCTATACGACAACATGGCCGAGTACGGATACGACTTGACACAGATGCCGTTCGTGATTCAGTACAACAAGCGCGATCTGGCCAATGCTTCTGCGATCGAAGATCTCCAGGGCGCTCTCAATCCCGGTTGGGAAGTGGAAGACGCGAGCAAGCATCGTGTGCAGCCGGACCCGTATCACGCGGGGCAGAATCTCGTCGAGCAGGTGTCCGGTGGCGAATGGGTGGAGAGGGCGCCGTATTTCGAGGCGATCGCGGTAAACGGAGATGGCGTGTTCGACACGCTCAAGGCCGTGAGCAAGCTGGTGTTGAAGGCGCTCGCCTAGCGCACGGAGAAGCGGCGGGTGAACCTCAACCTCCCGAACACGATCACGGCCGGCCGGATACTCGCCGCGCCATTCATCGCAGCACTGCCTTTCATTGCGTCGCCTGGCGCGAGACTCGCCGCGTTCGTGCTCTATATCGTGGCCGCGGTGACCGACTACTATG
The DNA here is from genome assembly GCA_035317585.1 of Gemmatimonadaceae bacterium. GTDB lineage: Bacteria > Gemmatimonadota > Gemmatimonadetes > Gemmatimonadales > Gemmatimonadaceae > UBA4720. Next base: position 9,097 of record DATHGO010000327.1, read on the forward strand.
ACGGGAAGCTGGCCCGCACGCGGAATCTCATCACGGACCTTGGCCGACTCCTCGATCCGCTCGCCGACAAGCTGCTCCTGTTCGCGACGCTGATTCCGATGTTCGTGTTGATGGCGCCGCCCAACGACCCCCTTGTCCCCACTCGTGCGGAGAGCATCGACGCCGCCCGACTGCAGTTCGCAACTCCCTTTGGCCCGGTCGGGCTGCCGTGGTGGATAGTCGCGATCGTAATAGGTCGCGAGATCTTCATGACCGTTTTCCGCCACGCCGCCGCGCGTCGCGGTGTCGTCATCTCCGCGATCGGTGTGGCCAAATGGAAGACCGGGTTTCAGTCCGTTTGGGTCGGCTCGGCCTACTTCTGGTTTTTCGCAGCGACTCTTGCGCGAACTGAGGGGTGGACGAGTACCGCCTGGCGCGCCTTCGCTAACTTCAACGGTATCGTCGGAACGATCACGATGGTCGCATCGGTATTCCTCACGCTCTACTCTCTCGCCATCTATCTCCGGCGCTACGCCGGGGTATTCGCACCTTGAGCTCCCTCCAGGTCGAGCTGATCACCATTGGTGACGAGCTCCTCCTCGGCTTTACGATCGATACCAATGCCGCGCACATATCGCGCACGCTCGCGGCGGCCGGCGTCGAGATCGTTCGTCGCACCACCGTGGGCGACGAGGCCGACAGGATCGCGAGTGCGGTGCGCGAAGCCCTCGACAGAACCGGCGCCGTCATAACGACCGGTGGACTCGGACCCACGAGCGACGACCTCACCAAGCCGTCGATCGCGAGAATCTTCGGCCTGAAGATGAAGCTGGACGAAGACATCATGGCCGCGCTCGAGCAACGGTGGAGAGCGCGATTCCCCAACAGCAATTTCCCCGCGACTAACCGGACGCAGGCGGAGATTCCCGAAGGCGCGCGGATTCTCACCAACCGCCACGGCACTGCGCCCGGGATCTGGCTCGAGGACGAAAAAGGGCGGTGGGTTGCGATGATGCCGGGGGTTCCGCGCGAGATGCGCGGAATGCTCGCGGAGGAGCTGCTGCCGGCCATCAAGTCGCGGGCGGAGGGTTCGGAGAGCGTCGTTCTCTCTGGTACACTGCGCACGACCGGGATCGCCGAGTCGGCGATCGCGGAGTTGCTGGGGCCGAATTTCCTGGGTGAGCCCGACACCGAGCTGGGATCGCTCCCCCTTGCCTACCTGCCGGGAGTCGCCGGCGTCGACCTTCGCGTCACGGCAAAGGGATTGCCGCGCGCCCAGGCCGAAAAACTCGTAAAGCAGGCAATGCTGAAACTACGCGGCAGGGTATCGGCGTACGCTTATGGAGAGGACGACGCGGACCTGGCGGCCGTCGTGCTCGAGCAATGCCGCTCCCTCGGGCTCAAGCTCGCGGTCGCCGAGAGCTGCACCGGCGGAATGCTGGGCGAGAGAATCACGAACATTCCAGGATCGAGCGATGTTTTCCTCGGCGGCATCATCGCCTATCATAATGACGTGAAGCGGGAAGCACTTGGCGTCCGTGGCGAAGATATCGAGCGCTACGGAGCAGTGAGCGAGCAGGTGGCACTACAGATGGCGTCGGGGGCTCGCGAAAAAATGGGTGCCGATGTCGGGGTTTCGGTGACAGGGATTGCCGGGCCCGGCGGTGGCACTTTGGACAAACCTGTCGGACTAGTTTGGATTAGTGTACATGGTTCCGACGCCAAGGCACGGCGCTTCCATATGGTTGGAGATCGCGCGGAGATCAGGCAGCGGGCTGCCCAGGCCGCGCTGGAGATGGTGCGACGCTCTCTCTCAAACGGTTAACTTACGCACATGAAACACTCGAGAAAGAAAGGCGAGAACGCGCCACTTTCGGATCAGGATGCGATGGGCTCGGCCGACGACTATGCGCCGGGAGGATCCGCGAGCCAGGGTGATGGCCAGGGCGGCGACCCACCGTTCAGCGGATCGTCGGATCCCGCCGACACAGGCACCGCGACTGGCGCGGCCGAAGCCGCTACGGGCGACACCAGCCGAGCGGAATCTGATCTGCCGGGTGAGCGCGACAAATACCTGAGACTTGCAGCCGAGTACGACAATTATCGGAAGCGCGCCGCCAAAGAGCGTCAGGATGCGGGCGCCCGCGCGCAGGCCGATCTGGTTCGACAACTGGTCGAAGCGCTCGATGACGTTGCGCGGTTCGCGCACGTCGATCCCGCCACGACTGATGCCGGAACGATCGTCCAGGGCGTCGACATGGTGGAGAAGAAGCTGCTCAAGGCACTCGGCAACGCGGGCCTCGAGGTAATCAATCCCGTCGGGGAAACGTTCGATCCGGCGCTGCACGAAGCGGTTGCAACCGAACCCACGTCGGCGCGAGAAGACGATCACGTCGTATCGCGCGTCTATCAGCCCGGGTACGTCTTCAAGTCCCAGCTTCTTCGGCCCGCGCGCGTGGTCGTGAAGCAGTGGAACGGCTGACCGCGCGCCCGCGCTGACCGCCCATGCCACCGACGAAGGATTTCTACTCCGTACTCGGCGTAAGCTCCAGCGCCTCACAGGACGAGATCAAGAAGGCGTATCGCAAGCTCGCGAAAAAGCACCACCCCGACGCAAACGCTGCCGACCCGAAGGCAGCCGAGCGTTTCAAGGAGATCTCGGAGGCGAATAACGTCCTGGGAGATCCCGCAAAACGGAAGCAGTACGACGAGATGCGCCGGCTCGGCGCGTTCGATGGTGGTGGATTCGGTGGATTTGGTGGTGGCGGCAGATCATCACGCGGCGCGGGCGCCTACGGAAGCGCCGGTGGCGGCGGACCGACGATCAACTTCCAGGACTTCGACATCGGCGGCCTCGGCGGGCTGGGCGATCTCTTCAGCTCGATGTTCGGTGGTGGCGACACGCGCGAGACCGCGCGTCAACGCGGACCGGAGAAGGGACAAACGGTCGAGGCGACGCTCGATATTCCCTTTCGCACGGCCGCGCGCGGAGGAAAGGTTCCGATCGAGCTCGAGGTGAGCGAAGAATGCCCCACCTGCCACGGGACCGGTGCCGCGCCCGGAGCGTCGCTCAAGATCTGCCCCGAGTGCAACGGTCGGGGCGTGATCTCGTTTGGACAGGGCAGCTTTGCCGTGAACCGCACGTGTCCGGTGTGCCTCGGCCGCGGACAGATTCCGACCGAGCCGTGCCCAACGTGTCACGGCAGCGGAGAAGTGCGCGTCAAGCGAAAGGTTCTGATCAACGTTCCGCCCGGTGTCGACACCGGCTCCAAGATCAGGCTCAAGGGGCAGGGCGGGAAGGGCCCGCAGGGCGGACCGGCGGGCGATCTCATCATTACCTTCAACGTGCTCCCCGACAAGTTCTATCGGCGTGACGGACTCGACGTGATCGCGACGGTGCCTCTCAACATCGCGCAGGCGACGCTGGGCACAAAGATAAGCGTCAAGACACTCGACGGGAAAAAAGTCGCGATCAAGATTCCGCCGGGCACGCCGTCGGGGAAACGATTCCGCGTGCGAGGGCAGGGAATCCAGAAGGGCGAGAAGAAGGGCGATCTGATCGTCGAGGTGTCGATCCAGGTTCCCGAGAAGCTGTCCGAAGAACAGGAACGGATGATGAAGGAATTCGCCGAATCCGGCGGGCTGAAGTACTGACCAGCTGGCATCCCGTGTAAGCCAGTGTTGATTACAGTTTCATGAGAATCGGAATTCTCGGAACCGGCGTAGTCGGCAAGACGTTGGGAGCCAAGCTCGTGAAGCTGGGTCACGATGTACGCATGGGATCGCGCGCCGCCGGCGGCGAAAAAGCCAGGGTCTGGGTCAAGGAGACCGGCAGCAAATCATCTGAGGGCACCTTTGCCGACGCCGCCGCGCACGGCGAGATGGTCTTCAACTGCACGTCGGGCATGGCGTCGCTCGAGGCCCTGAAAGCGGCGGGCGCACAGAATCTTCAGGGGAAGGTTCTCGTCGACGTCTCGAACCCGCTCGATTTCTCGAAGGGCATGCCGCCCACGCTCTCCGTTTGTAATACTGATTCGATCGGCGAGCAGATTCAGCGCGCATTTCCAACGGCGAAGGTGGTTAAGTCCCTCAACACCGTGACCGTCGCGGTAATGGTCGAGCCGTCCCTGATTCCCGGCGTCCACACGATGTTCGTCTCCGGAAACGACCACAAGGCGAAAGCGGAGGTCATCGACCTCCTCAAGACCGGATTCGGTTGGAAGGAGGTTATGGACCTCGGCGACATCACCGCCGCGCGCGCGCAGGAGATGTATCTCGCGTTGTGGGTTCGGCTCTTCACGAAGCTCAAGACTCCGAACGTAAATATCCACGTCGCGTTCTGAC
>DATHGO010000328.1:0-2044 GCA_035317585.1 Gemmatimonadaceae bacterium
TCGTAGGCGACTCCTCCGCTCGTCATCACCTCGAGCGAATCCAGATCCTTGGCGACGAGCTTTCCTTCGACGCGCCCGATCAACGCTCTGCTCTTCCCAGATCCGCCGGCGAGCGAAGCACCGTCGACGATGGGAATCGAATCGACTCGATCTTCGGCAGGTTGGGCATCAGGGCGAACGCCAGCGCCGCCGCCACTCCGTCCGACGCATCGCTCGGCTGCGGCGCCGATTTCAGCCGCAGTAGACGCATCACCATGAACTGGATCTGAACCTTGGTCGCCGCGCCCGTGCCGGCGACTGCCTTCTTGATCTCCGCCGGAGGATACTCGTGGATCTCCATGCCGGCGTGCGCCCCGGCCAGAAGAATCACTCCGCGCGCGTGGCCGAGCACGACCGTCGTCCGCACATTCCGGGCGTAGAAGATGTCTTCGATGGCGAGAACCGTTGGCTGATGACGGCGGATCAGCTCGAGGATCCCATCGTGGATCTCGGCCAGGCGCCGCGCCAATTCATCGCGCGGCTTCGTGCGGATCACGCCACACTCGACGAGCGTGAGCGGATTGCGGCCTTCCTTCCGAACTATTCCGTAGCCGGTGACCGCGGTGCCGGGATCGATCCCGAGTATTACGACGGGTTGGGCATCACGCACCGGACATTTGCTCGACGTCCATGTCGAAATTCGCGGACACCTTCTGCACGTCGTCCAGCTCCTCGAGATCGTCGAGCAGCTTGATGAGCGACTCCGCGTTCTTTCCTTCGACGCGCACCGTCGACTTCGGAATGAACGCGACCTCCGACTCGTCGATTGTTATTCCCTTTGCCTTGATCGCATCCTCGACCGTGTGCATCCCGTGCGGATCGGTCGTCACGATGTACTGCTCGCCCTCCGCCCGGAAATCCTCGGCGCCGCCATCGAGCGCGACTTCGAGGACCATGTCTTCGTCGTACTTCGACGCGTCGATGTAGATCTGCCCCTTCCGGTCAAACAGGTACGACACCGAATGTGGAGGCCCAAGGTTGCCGCCGAGTCGCGTGAGCTTGTGGCGGATCTCGGCGACGGTGCGGGTGGGATTGTCGCTCAGCGCGGAGATCAGGATCGCGACGCCGCCCGGACCGTAACCTTCGTACGTCACCTCGACGTAGTGGACGCCCTCGAGCTCGCCCGTTCCTTTCTTGATCGCGCGCTCGATGTTCTCCTTGGGCATCGATCCGGCCTTGGCCGCATCGATCGCTGTTCGGAGTCGCGGGTTATGCGCGGGATCGCCCCCGGCAAGCTTCGCGGCCATCGTGATCTCGCGAATGAGCTTGGTGAACTGCGCTCCGCGCTTGGCGTCGGTCGCCGCCTTGTAGTGCTTGATCTGCTTCCATTTGCTATGGCCGGCCATATCAGCTCGGTTGAGATTGCGTCAGTGTGTGTCGCGCGTATGTCGGCGGCGATGCGGACAGCTCATTCAGCAGTACCGCCAGTTCACCGCGTGATGCCTCATCTAACTGCGCGGAAGCGGCTTTCACAAGGTCAGTAAAAGCGATCGCGCAGCGCGCCCGGTCCAGTCCGCTGAGGGCGCCGAAGATGCCAAAAGCCGTGGATCTGATTCCGCTGGGAATCGCCAGCGACGATAGCCATTGCTTCGTGTTCTCGGTCCGCTCCAGCACCAGCTCCCGCGACAGCTCGTAAGGAGGAAGGATTCCGGCGCAAAGGCGCCCCAGTTGGAGGCAGGCCACGAGCGTCTCCCGATCTCCGCCCAGCGATGCCCGCCCGGACAGTGTCGTTAGCGCACGGAATCGAAAAACCGGGGTAGCAAGAGTGTAACGTGGCGTCTGGCCGAGCACCCTCCGAATCTAGGCACGGACTCTACCCGCGGCTACATTCCGATCTATGGCCGTTCCGGTCCTGAACCCCCCAAAATCGATACTGTGGGTGGACGACGAGGGTGAGCTCCTTGAGCCTCACCGCATCTTCCTTCGCTCCAAGGGCTACACCGTAGAGTGGGCGTCCAACGCCGACGACGCGATCGAGCTGCTGAGGCGTCGTCCGTTCGACATC
>DATHGO010000329.1:0-7705 GCA_035317585.1 Gemmatimonadaceae bacterium
CCAAAGCGAATGAGACAGACCGAATGCTCGCCGAGACCCAGAGAACGCGCGGCCGGAGGATTGAGGAGCTGAAGCGCGTATGGAGTGAGAGGGGAGACGACGATCGCGCGGACGAGGGAGGCAATATCCTTCTCGCTCCCACTGAGAGCGATCGCAAACGTGCGATCGGCGCTCGGAAGCGCATACAACCGGAGCGTTACTTCGGTGATGACACCCAGTGTTCCCCACGAGCCGGTAAGAAGCCGCGACAGGTCGAAGCCCGCGACGTTCTTCACGACCTTTCCTCCGCCTCTCACGACTTCACCGCGCCCGTTCACGAACTCGAGTCCGAGCAGGAGATCTCGCGGTAATCCAAAGCTGGATGCGAGCGGTCCCGCGGAGCCGGTCGCGATCGTGGCCCCAATCGTTCCCTCGTTCGAGCCGTACGGATCGAGCGGAAGCCACTGCTCGTGCTCCTGAGTCGCGCGCGCGATTTCGGAGAGCGGAGTACCAGCGCGCACAGTGAGTGTGAGATCACCCGGCACGTAGCCAACGATGCCACTGTCGTCACGAAGCGAAAGCGATTTGACCGCACGGACTGGACGCCCGGCGTCGAGCCATGCCGAGCGGCCAGCAATCCGAAGCGGCATTCCAGTCGCGACGCTCTCCCTTATCGCGGAGACAACCGCTTCCGTACTCACTCGGCGGAGGGATGCGTAGGCTCGGCCTCGAGCGGGCGGGCCGTGGCGCCAGGCAGATCGTCATCTGCATGCGCCGGTGGGCTCGTAGTCATTCGCAGGCGGCTCCGGGCAACTGAGTTCCATTCCTTGCAGGCGTGAAGCGGAACCACCTTCCCCGGATTCGACCGCCTCTCCGGATCGAACACACCGCGCAGCTCGCACATCGCGTTGAGCGAGCTCTCGGAGAAGATGGATTCCATGTAACCCATCTTGTCGAGCCCGACGCCGTGCTCGCCGGTGATGCTGCCGCCCGCATCGATGCACGCCTGCATGATCTCGATCATGGCCTTGTGCACGCGTTCACTTTCGGCCGGATCGTCGGCGCTGTAGGCAATATTGGGATGAAGGTTTCCATCACCGGCATGAAAGACGTTGCATACGACCACGCCGTACTTCTCGCTGATCTCGCGAATGGTGTCGAGAATTTCGGGCAGACGCGTTCGTGGAATCACAGCGTCCTGGACAATCAGATGCGGCGCAAGCCGCCCCATAGCCCCAAACGCCTTCTTGCGGCCCTGCCATAGCTTCATGCGCTCCGCATCGTCGCGCGCGATCTTAACGTTCCGCGCACCGCCATCGATGCAGATTCGCCGCACGGCCTCGAGATCCGCCGAGACCCCCGCCTCGAGTCCGTCCAGCTCGATGAGTAGTATGGCTTCCGCGTCCCGTGGATAGCCCGCGGCATAAATGGAATCCTCCACCACGCGGATGGTCGGGCCATCCATGAACTCCAGCGCCGCGGGTACGATTCCGGAGGCGATGATCGCGGACGTCACGTGCGCGGCCTTGTCGACCGACATGAAATCGGCGAGCAGCGTCCGCACCGTCTGAGGCTTCGGCATGAGCCTGACCGTGATGTCGAGAGCGAGCCCGAAGCAGCCCTCAGACCCGATGAATGCTCCCCGCAGATCGTAGCCATTTCGCTCGCCGACCTTGCTGCCCAGCTCGACGACCTCTCCATTCGGCAAGACCACTGTCAGGGCCAGGACGTGGTTGAGCGTAACGCCGTACTTGAGGCAATGCGGACCGCCGGCATTCTCGGCGACATTACCACCGATCGTGCACGCCGCTTCGCTCGAGGGATCCGGGGCGTACAGCAGACCGTGCGGCGCTACGTGCTTATTGAGCCGAAGGTTCACCACCCCTGGCTCGACGGTGGCGCGTCGGTTTTCGACATCGAGAGAGATGATCTTCTTGAGCCGGTGGAGCCCGATGACCACGATGTCGTCGGCGAGCGCTCCGCCGGATAGCCCGGTGCCGGCACCGCGTGGAACGAAAGGAAGTCCCTCATCGGCCAGCAATCTGACGACCGCGACAGTCTCTTCCCGTGTTCCCGGAAAAACCGCGAGACTCGGCTGGCGCCTGTAGCCGGGCAATCCGTCGGAGTTGTAGACCAACAGCTCACTGGGCCGGCTCAGCACGTGGCGCCCGCCCACGATTTCGGCCAGACGCTCTGCAAGGGGGGACTGCGCGGGCGAGGTGTGAGCCAGGCTCGGGGCCAGAGTCGGCTGGGTCATTCGTGGAATTTAGCTATTCGTCTACCTCGGGCGGGGAAGTGACGAGGCGGAGCGCGTCGCGCTCGATCCTGTAATTGAGCGGAGTCCGCATTTCCTTGAGCTCGCCATCGAGGCCGATCAGGGCGTGAGATCGGGTGAGGTCGATCCGGCAGCTGTCCACAATGAAATCGTCGAACTCCGGAAGTTTCTCTGCCTCCTTCGTGCCCTTGGCGATCCCGGCGAGTGCGACAGCGAACAGGCGCGCCCGTTTGCGACCGCCGACGATCATGACGTGAAGGCCCCGCCTACCGTTCTTGATTCTGTTGCCAAGGATCGGAAGCTTGAGCTCGCGCTCCGCGACGCCGATGAAGACCATCGACGAGCGGTACACCTTCTCCTCGCCTTCCACTTCCAGCGTAACGGTAAAGGTGCGGAGGTGGGCCCAGGTTCTAATGAAGGCGAAAAAGCTCGCGATTCTATAGCCGAGGTGTTTCTCGAATCGCTCGCGAACGCGTACGAAGCTGACGTAAGCGCCGATCGAGCTCGTGTTCAGGAATGTGGTGTCGTTGACGTATCCGATATCGGCGCCCAGAACAACGCCATCGACGGCAACCGCGGCCGCTTTGGCCAGGTCCGTCTGGATCCCGTGATCCTTGGCGAAGTGGTTGAGGGTTCCGCAGGGGAGGATTGCCAGCTCGATGCCTTTGTTGGCGACGAGCGACGCGGCGGTCGCGATGGTGCCGTCACCGCCGGCGACGACGATGCGCTTCGCCCCGCCATCGATTTCCTGCTTCAGCCGACTCTCCAACTCGGTCGGCTGAATGACCTGAAGATCGAGTCCTGAGTCAGTGAGAGCTTCGCGCGCCTCTCGAGCGCCACCGCCGGCGGCGTTGAGAAAGACCTTGGGCTTGGAGCCGCGCGAGGACGGGGGCGCGGTTGTAGTAGCTGCCATCGGTTCAAAGCCTCGAGGTGAAGCCAAAGAATGCGGGACCCACCTCTATACAAGAAAGACGCCGGCCAATTAGCCGGCGTCTCTTCGATTCTTGGTTACTTCAGATTCGCGCTATTACGCCGGTCTAGCTCCAGAATCCCGCGAGCGCCGAACCGTCAGGCGACTCACGCAGCTTTTCGAACGCCCGCTCGCGGATCTGTCTGATCCTCTCGCGGGTAACGCCCATCAGCGCGCCGATCTTTTCGAGCGTCATCGCATCGGAGCCCTGTTCGAGGCCGTAATAGAGATGAAGGATCTTCCGCTCGCGCGGGGTGAGGTACTTCCGGAAAACGCGATCGATGAACTCGCGCATCAGATGGAAGTCCGTCACGTCCTCGATCTCGGCGCCATCCACTCCGGCGAAACGCTCACCGAGCGTGCAGGCCTCGCGATCCGAGCGATCGATGGGGGCGTCCAGCGAGATCTCGGTCGCCGACATCTGCTTCGCGGAACGAACCGCGTCGGGGGTCTCTTCGAGCAGACGGCCGATCTCGTTGTCGGTGGGATCGCGCTTCAGGACCTGCGAGAGAACGGTCTGCGCCCGGGCCAGCTTGATCAGCTGCGAATTCTGATTGAGCGGAATTCGAACGCTCCGGGTCTGCTCTGCCAGCGCCTTGAGAACTGCCTGGCGAACCCACCACACGGCGTACGAAATAAACTTGACGCCCTGATCGGGGTCGAACTTTCTCACTGCCTTGAGCAGACCTTCATTGCCGATCGCGACGAGCTCGCCAAGGTCGAGACCGTGGCCCTGATACTTCTTGACGTACGAAATTACGAATCTGAGATTCGCGGTGACCAGCCGCTCTGCTGCCTTTTCGTCGCCAGCCTGCGCACGACGCGCCAAACGCCGCTCTTCTTCGGCGTCGGTGATCAGTGGAAGCTTTTGTATGTCCTGGAGGTACTGGTCGAACGCGGTGGAGGGGGAGGAACGGAAGAAGCCTTTGGATCTACTCTCGCCCGTTGTCTGCATAAGCCCCTTGGCAGAGACATTACCGACCGGCGTGCCTGGGTGACACGCCTGGTATGCTGGACGCGCACGTTAACTAGGGGCGCACTCTACCGTCAACAGCCACATTTCGTGCCAAGTTCAAGCCTGCGGATCTTTGGGCTTCGTTCGGGTTGTGGCAGTTACAATCCCGATTCCGATGGCGATGATGGCCCCCACAGTGACCCAAGTGGATGAAACACCGAGCAGAATGGCGGCGATCGCCAGACCGATGATGAGGACGATGAATCCGATCAAGTAGGTGCTGAACGAGGACATTAAGCGCTCTCGGTTAGAATTTTCGCGGGTGAATCGAGCAATTGTAGGGCCAGTTGCGGCAACAAGAAACGCGGCTGTGTCAGCGCTTCGCGAGTCCGTCCCAACGGGTGGGCATGAGCGAATCGTTCGGAATCTGCTCCACTTCGCGCGCGACGAGTACGGCGTTGCCCCAGTGACGTCCGAAGCGCGCGGCTTCCTTGCAGTCCGGGTTCCAGATGTCGAGCGTCGCACCAAGCACGTTGCCGCCCGTGTCGTCCACGAGATAGCGCCCGAGGTATTCCTGCCCGAGGAAGACCTCGACGTACCGGGCGAGCGGGAAAATTCTGGGATCGGCCGCAACGATTCCATGCCGAGTTTGGCGTCCGCGACGGGTTTCACCCTGCACGCAGTATTGTGTGAGTGACACCGGGATGGTGATGCCGTTTTCGGCGCGAGCGAACTTGGACGGAATGAGCGGAATGATGCCTTTTTTCATCTTGATCGCTTCGTGAGCTGTAGCGCGGGCGATTCTCGCGGCGACCGGGAACACGTCGACGCCATCCGCAATGGGCTTTGTCACGGCTGTCGTCGCCTTCGCAACTCTCGCGGCTGTGGACGGAAGTGCCCTTGCAATGTCCGACACGGTCTCCGTCAGCGGACCGCCGAGCGTCCCCGCTGCTTCGGCGATGTTCTCGACGTCGCCCATGTCTTCGGGCTCGAGCTGCGGTCCCTTCGTTGGTGGAATCTCGATTCCGGCAAGGACGACGGGAGCAAGCGATGGGAGCGCGATTGCACCCGTGCCGACCAGGGCAACTGCGAGAGTCACGGCGACGACGGTGCGAAGGACCTCTGCTCGCCGAGGCTGGCGGACGCCGTCGCTAACGGCCTTCGGAGCGAGGGTAGGCCGAGAGATTCTGCTGATTTTCATGCAACACCTCCCGAAGTTGATCGTCACCGACTGGAACAGTCCATCCCGTTTCTGCCGCCGCCATCGCGCCAACGCGAAGGGGAAGTGCTAACCGCGTCTTGCCCGATACTCCCTTCTTATCCGATCTCATCGCCTCAATGACCGCGTCCGGTTCGATGCCGGGGGGAAGGTCAGTCTGGAGTCCCGCGGACTGCAGCGCTTTTGTGATCGTAGCTGCCGTTCCGGTCTGGGCTACGCCGATCAGTTCGGCGAGCCTGCTCTCCAGCGCCATCCCGATTGCGACCGCCTCACCATGAAGCAGTGAGTAGCCGCTAACCAGCTCGACGGCGTGGCCAATCGTGTGGCCAAAATTGAGAGTTTTTCTAAGGCCTTCCTCCCGTTCATCACGTGAGACAATGTCGGCCTTGATCTCCATGCTACGGACGATGAGCGACAGCATCCTGTCACTCGTCGAACCGGTGGTTCCCGACAGCATTTCTGAAGCACTGCTGGCGACCAGACGAAGATAAGGCTCGTCCGCGATTACGCCATGCTTGACAATCTCTGCAAAACCCGCACGCATTTCCTTAAGTGGAAGTGTGCCAAGGACTTGGGGGTCGGTAAGCACAGCAGCTGGAGGATGGAAAATGCCCACCAGATTCTTGCCCGCCGGGGTATCCACGGCCGTTTTCCCCCCGATCGAGGCGTCAACCATGGCGACCAAAGTGGTGGGTACCTGGACCACCGGAATTCCACGCATATATGTGGCTGCCACGAACCCTGCGAGATCACCGACGACCCCACCTCCCAGCGCAATCACGGCCGAGTCGCGGCCATACCTTTTGGCGAGCATCTGGTCGGTCAGCCGGGCCCAGGTTTCCCGGGTCTTGTTCGACTCTCCGGCGGGTATCGTCAGGACCTCTGCGCTACCCTTTTCGAGCTGGTCCCCGACCATTTTCGCGTACAGCGGACCGACGTTGGAATCCGTGATGAGGACGTACCGATGGGCAGGGGCGAACCTGCGGACAATCTCGCCGGTCCTGGCCAGAAGTCCGGATGCAACCAGGATGGTGGACGCACCAAGCCGGATTTCGCGCGGCGATGCGGATTCGCTGGTTTTCCGTGGCGACCCGCCGGACGGGTCCCGGGGCGGGGGTGGCGTTACCAGGTTACTTCGCCTGCACCCGTGCGTACGTTCGCGACACGCGCGAGCATGAAGAGGAGATCCGACAGCCTGTTCAGATAAATCACGACCAGCGACGGAATCTCAACCTCTCGCTGAAGGTGCACGACCCTCCGCTCCGCTCGCCGGCAAACGGTTCGGGCGACGTGGAGGACCGCGCCTTTGCGACTTCCGCCGGGAATGATAAAGGCCTTAAGCGGCTCCAGCTCCTCCTCGCAGTCGTCGATCGCACGCTCGAGGTCCTTGATCCGGCGCTCATCGATGTTCGCTTTGCTCAGGTGGCTATGCATCTTCGCCAGGTCCGGGGTGGCGAGGAGAGCGCCGATGCTGAAGAGGTCGCGTTGCATCGGGACCAGGACCTCATCGATGCGCGGGAGTGGCTCGACAGCCCGCGCCATACCGATGACGGCGTTCAGCTCGTCGACGTCGCCATAGGCCTCGACGCGCGGGTCGTCCTTCTGGACCCGGCCGCCGCCGAAGAGTCCCGTGTCACCGGAGTCGCCGGTCTTCGTATAGATCTTCATTCGGCTGGAAATCTACGATTATCTGAAATCGAACGAGTAGCCCGCAGCCATCAACTGACCCGCCCAAAGCCCCCGGCCGGTAGTCGTCAGTTGTAGCTTCAACACATTCCCTCACGGTGAGCCAGTTTTGACGGTGCCTTTGAACGACGACGAAGAATTGCCTGACACTGAATTTCCTCTCGGCGATGGGACGGCCGAGACCGCGGCAACGGTCTATTGTCCCTACTGCAATGAATCTGTCGAGATCGCGATCGATCCCGGCGGCGGATCGGCGCAAGAGTACGTCGAGGACTGCGAAGTCTGTTGCCAGCCGTGGAGCGTGAGCGTGCAATACCGCGAAGACGGCACGGCTAAGGTCAGTATAGAACCACTCGACGAGTAAACTTCCCTCGCGGCGACGGGCGAATCCTATCGGCCGGGCCGAGCCGCTCTCCACTCGGGCTCGAGGATCGAGTAGACCGCGAGCGTCTCGAAGCGATCCCACTTGATGGCCCAATCCCGCTCGACCCCTTCGGGCTGCATGCCGAGCTTCTTCATTACTTGGCCGGATGCGGGATTGCGAAGGAAGTGGCGTGCTTCGATTCTGTGCAGACCGAGCACTTCGAAACCGAAATCGATGAGCCGCCGGCTCGCCTCAGT
>DATHGO010000330.1:0-5945 GCA_035317585.1 Gemmatimonadaceae bacterium
GGCTGACAGGCGAACAACAACAACGCCAAAAGGGCGAGTGTTTGCGTCGGTGCGTGGCGTCTGATCATGTGGCGCTTCCGGAATTGGACAGTGTCGCCTGGATCGTGCTACAATAACCGCATGCCAAATGTGCACTCACCCGAGGTAGCGTCTTACATCCTGCAGGTCCTCGTCTCCGCTTTTCTCGCGGTGCTGTTTCTTCAGTCTGGCATCGACAAGGTCGTGGATCGGAGGGGAAATCGCGAGTACCTCAATCAGCATTTCGCGCGCAGCCCGTTGGCTGGCACGGTCGGGCCGATGTTCGTCGTCATCACGATCCTCGAGGTTTCTGCCGGAGCACTGAGCGGAGTCGGATGCGCACTTCTGCTCCTGACGCACGACAGCACGGTAGCCTACCTCGGCGCCGTGGTCGCCGGAGTCAATATCGTCGCCCTGTTCTTCGGGCAGCGGGTATCGAAAGATTACGCCGGCGCCGCGGCGCTCGTTCCGTACTTTCTCCTCGCGCTTGCAGGGATATACCTGCTTGCTGAACATTGAGTGATGCGATCGACTGAAAAGGAACGGGATCCGAAATCTCAAAACTGAAGAGAACGGGATCCGAGATCTGAGAAGCGCAGATACCAGGACTTAGTAAGGACGCTAGCGACGCATCTGGTTGGCGTCATGGTACAGGCGTTCGGTAGTAGGCCGTGCGCGCACGCACGGTCGGAGCGCAGTGACTATCAACTGAGATCTATGCTGCTGACATCTCGGATCCCGTTCAGTTCCGTTTTCAGATCACGGATCCCGTTCAGTTAGCAGTTCGCAGGTGCTGGGTCGCGCAACAGATAACAGTTCTACCGCATCTCCCTGATCATCACCCCTCTCGCCGCCAGCTCGCGAATGTACTTCTCGGCGGGAACCGCTTCATCGGGCGTGAAGACTCCGGCCTTTCCGATCTCGCCGCGCGCCTGCATCTGCCCGGTAATCGATAGTGAGTAACCCGTCGAGCGCTCCATCGCGCTGATTCCGTTGTCTTCGTCGTAGTAGTCCACCATCTCCCACCCGATCCGCTTCGGTTTCCCGTCCTTGGTGCCCTCAGCGTAGACGCGCAGCGCGACGAGATCGTGTGCGTTTGGCTTGGTGAGACGAGGACCCATCGCGGCCACCACGAGATCGCGCGGAACGACTTTCACGCCTTTCACATCGACCGGGTTCAGATCGAGTAGACCGAGCTCTCGAATCGCTTCCATGATGCGCGCGTGACCGGGGTAGCGCAGCGTCTTGTACTCCATCGTCGGAATCTTTCCTTCGTAGCGGAACGCCATGGTCGAAAGGCCGCCCGCAGTGTGGAAGCCTTCGAGCTCGCCCAACGATCCACCGAAGTTGACGGCCTCGATCTCCGACAGCGCCTTTACTTGCGTGCGCTTCCCTTTGCGGAGGACCCAGGAGAGCGTGGTGTAGTAGTCGAGCACTCCCTCGAGCGAATAGACGATCTGATAGTTGAGAGGTGGCTCCGGCCGCTGCGGCAGTCCGCCGACAAAAATGCGAATGGTCTCGACCGCGTCGAGCTGCCGTATCGCATACTCGGCCAGGATGTTGACCATCCCCGGTGCGAGGCCGCAGTCGGGGATGATGGTGATCCCCTTTTTCTTCGCGGCCGCGTCCAGTGTCTTCTGCTTGAACACGATCTCGGTATTTCCACCCAGATCCGAGAAGTGGACGCCCGCCTCGACCGCAAGCGCGGCGAGATCGAAGTTGAAGTAGTACGGGATCGCGCTCATCGCCGCGTCGGATTGACGCATCAGCGCGAGCACGGCTTCCTTGTCGCGCACATCCAGCGGTGTGAAGATCAGCCTCTCGCCGGAATACGGCGCGAGGAATTGCGCGAGATGGCCGGCGTGGTGATCGGCCAGGCGAACTTCCGTTACTTCAGGATTCTGCAGCAAATCATACGCGCACGCGGAGCCCTGCAGCCCCGCACCAAGCACTAGCATTCGCATTACGTGTGGATCTCCGGAATCTTTGAGCTGGACTCGCTCTGGCAATTTACGGGCGTGACGTGATTCCCGTCACCCCGAGTGATCGATTTGCGGTAGTGTCACGTGATTAGGTTCCTATCAGTGGAAATGGTGAATGACAAATGAGCCAGAAACTAGAAGAACCAATGACACCACAGACTGACGGCGCGGCCTGGCGGGATCACCTCATTGAGACGCCAGCGCAGATAAAAGCCCTGCTCGAGAACACGCATCGCATCGCCGTGCTCGGGATCAAGCCTGATCCTGACCAGCCGGCGTACTACGTTCCCGACCACGCGGCGCACGTTGGATACGAGATCGTGCCCGTTCCGGTTTACTACCCGGATCTCACCGAGATGATGGGCAAGAAAGTTTACCGGAAGATCAGCGACATTCCGGGCGACGTCGACATGGTCAACGTGTTCCGGCGTCCCAAGGACATCCCGCCGCACGTCGATGACATCATTGCCAAGAAACCGAAGGCAGTCTGGTTTCAGCTCGGGATCCGGAACGATGACGCCGCGGAGAAGCTCGCGCGCGCCGGAATCGATGTTGTTCAGGACCATTGTCTTCTTGTGGAGCTACGGCGCATCGGGCGGTAGCTGCTGCGAACTGCAAACTAAGTGCTGAGGACTGCGAGCCAACTGCTACTACAGATCGCAGACTAACTGCGGATTGGGAGACTAATTGCGGATCGAGGACGTAATGCGGAGTGAGGACCCACTACGAGCTACGAAGTTGTCTGCATGTTGTCCGCAGCTCGTAGTTAGTGTCCCAATCCGCAGTTAGTCTGCGATCCGCAATAGCAGTTGGCTCGCAGTCCTCAGCCGTTAGTCCGCAATTCGCAGCTACCAAGTAACGGTATAGACCACTGGCTCTATGGCGATCCCATTTGGATCGGGACTCTGTTTCGGCGCAAGAGCGACGATGTACCGCCCTCCGGCAGTCGCGGCGAGCGCGACTCCGGCACCCACAACACGCTGCGCCCCCGTGCTGCCCACTCCGGGCGGCTCCACGATCGTTATCACTCCACGGATGGTCTGAATCGTGAAAGTTTGATTCCCCCGCTGGATCTGAATCGGCGGCGACTGAGACAAGTCGATCGCCAGCGACCGGTCCAGAGTCGGGCCGCCTGTAAACTTTACCTCGGCGAGCTTCGCGCTCGACGGCAGTGTCCCGTGCAGCGCGCCCGTCACCGGGTCGAGCGCAGCCCACGTCTGGCTTGGCTCGTTGTCCACCGCACGAGCGGGATTGTTGCCGAGCGCGAGAGTTGACCCGTCGGTGGTCCACCGAACGCGCCAGCCGCGAGCAACAGGAAACAGTTTCGGCGCCGCGCTGTCAGCCGCCGCTTGCACGCGCGGATTGTCCGGAATGTGGATGACGCCCGGTTGCGCGACGGCCCGAGAGAGAGACATCCCGCTCGAGGGGAACGAGCCGGCGCGCAGCGTCGCGGTATCGATCGACGTGCGGCGCGAGACGTCCGTCAGCAGGTCGGTACGGGCTCCGTCGCCGGGCACGAGCGTGTACGCGCGTCCGAATCCGATCCACTTCCAGTCGGGGGATGGTGCTACGTCCCATACACTGTCCATCTGAATCTGGAATCCCCGCGCCTCGTCGCCGAAGAAAAACCCATTCGGAACGGGCTCGTTTTCCACACCGCCAGGATCAGCGACTACCAAAACTGCTTTCCTGTCGGGCGAGAATGTCCACAACACCCGCTCGGCCATTCCGTGCGTCCCGCGATTCACAGGAGTAACGGTTACGACTGGCGCGAGGCGCGTCGTGTCGGCGGTGGTTTCCTTTTTTCCGGACTCGGCGACACAGCCAGCGAGAAGAATCAGCGCCGAGCAAGGGATTAGCGAAGAGATGCGGAGAGTAGGCATTGGCATAGGCGACGGGAAGAAACGCCGGTATGGAAGCTAAAAAGCTAAACAGCTTTCGAGCTTAACGCTCCCTGCTTCGGTTTTGTGGATGCCAGTCGCGGCGCCGCACTCTGGGCGCCGAGAGGCTAGACGCAGACCAGATTACGTCCGCCGGCCTTGGCACGGTAGAGTGCGCGGTCCGCGCAGTCGAGCAGATCTTCCGCCGTCTCGACCTTGGGCTCGGGAAAATCGGCAACCCCGATGCTGACCGTGAGGCGGAGCGGGTCGCCCTTACCGATGTCGAACTCGTGTGCCTGGATCTTGTCGCGGAGTCTCTCCGCAAACGCGATCGCACCGGCTTCGCCAGTCTCGGGCACGGCGATCACGAACTCGTCGCCGCCGTAACGGGCGACGGAATCGACGCTACGCGCGGTGCGCGCAAGCAGGAGCGCGACTTCCACCAGCACCTGGTCGCCGGCAAGATGGCCAAAGGTGTCGTTCACATCCTTGAACTCGTCGACGTCGATCATCAGAATGCTGAGCGGCGCGTTGTAGCGGCGCGTGCGCTCCACTTCCGTCCCGAGCTGAGAGAGCAGCGCGCGGCGGTTGAGCAGCTGCGTGAGCGGATCGGTGCGCGCCAGCGCCTCGAGGCGGAGATTGTCGGCCTGCGTGACCTCCACCATGTGGGCGCGGCGCATGGCATTCATGGCGCTCTTGACCACGGTCTCCGCGAAATCGACATCGGCTTCGTTCAGCGATGCCTTCTCAGCCGTGCGACGGAGGAGGAACACGCCGGTGCGATCCAGATCGAGCCGGAAGGGCAGCGCGATGATCGACCGCACGGAGATCACACTGCCGTCCTTCTCCCACGCCTCGCGGAGCTCCCTGTAAGCGTCGGAGTGCCAAATGTCCGGGATCAGAACCGGCTGCTCGCTCGCGAGCGCGGCTTCGATCTCCGGATACTTGTCGAGCTCTACCTGGAGATTCTCGAGTTGGGGATCTTCGTGCGCCGACGCGACGGTTCCCATCTGATCGCCGCTCTTTGCGAATATCACCGACGAGTGGCTGAGATTGAGAGCGCGCGCGAGACGGCGCGCCAGCATGTGGAACAGCTCGCCCATGGACAGCGAGCCCATCACATCGTGGAGGATGTCCACCAGCGCACCGCGGGCCGCAGCTTCATCGAGCAGGCGTTGTACCTCGGCCTCTGCTTTACGCAGCGCCGAGCGCAGCTTCTCGATTTCCTCTAGCTGGTGTGCCAGGTCGGAACGCTTGGTTCTCATTCGTCGGTGAGGGCCTCGACCTGCTCGGTCTCTGTGCCGGGAACCCCGTTTTCCGTCCCTTCGCCCTCTTCTTCCGGGACGACTCGGGCCACGGCAGTCACGAGATCTCCTTCATCGAGGTTGACGAGTTTGACCCCCTGCGCGATACGCCCGGTGACCCTCACCTGAGAGACGGAGCTACGGATGATTACACCATGTTTTGTGATGATCATTATCTCATCCGCGGGCAGAACTTCCATCAGGGCAACGACATCGCCTGTTTTCTCAGTTCTGTTGACGGTGATGATTCCCTTTCCACCGCGCTTCTGGACCCGGTAATCAGCGATGTTCGAGCACTTCCCGAGGCCACGTTCGGTGACGACGAGCAGCGTCGCGTCGCGCTTGACGACGACCATGCCAATCACCGAGTCGCCTTCTCTGAGCTCCACGCCTTTGACGCCCGTGGTATCGCGCCCCATCTCGCGCACGTCCTGCTCGTGAAAACGGACCGAGAGGCCATGACGCGTTGCCAGCACGATGTCGTTCGAGCCGCTCGTCACCTGCACATCGATCAGCTCATCGTCCTTGTCGATCTTTATAGCCTTGATGCCGGTCTGACGCACGTTTGAGTACTGCGAGAGAGCGCTCTTCTTCACCGTCCCGTTCCTGGTGCAGAAGAGGAGGAACTGCGTGTCCGAGAACTCGCGCACCGGAACCATCGCCTTGATCTGCGTCTCGGGTGAGACGTTGATCAGGTTGACGATCGGCTTTCCCTTCGCCGCCCTGCCCGCTTGCGGTACCTCATGAACTTTCAACCAAAA
>DATHGO010000331.1:0-2036 GCA_035317585.1 Gemmatimonadaceae bacterium
GCCGAGTACTATCGGCACACCGGAGACAAGGCGGAGCTGGAGAAGATGTGGCCGCACGTGGCCAAGGCGGTGGCGTACATGGATTCGCTTCGCCACGAAAGGATGACGCAGCAGTACACCGTTGGCGCTAACAAACCCTTCTACGGATTATTGCCGCAGTCCATAAGTCATGAAGGCTACAGTGCGAAACCGATGCATTCCTACTGGGATGATTTCTTCGCGCTGCGGGGATTCAAGGACGCGGCGTTCATCGCCAAGGAGCTGGGCAAGCCCGAGGCGGCGAAGTTCGCGGAGATCCGGAACAGCTTTCGCGCGAATCTGTTCGAATCGATTCGACAAGTGGTGATCCAGCGCAAGATCGACTACATCCCAGGCTCGGTGGAGCTGGCGGATTTCGACGCGACGTCGACGACGATCGCGGTGAGTCCGGGGGGAGAGGCGGGACGCCTTCCCGGTCCGCTGCTGGCGCGCACGTTCGACAAGTATTTCCAGGACGCCCGGCTTCGGCGCCTGGGCGTGAAGCCGTGGGATGCCTACACGCCGTACGAACTACGCACCGTGGGCACGCACATCCAACTGGGTCAGCGTGCGCGCGCGCACGAGCTGCTCGATTTCTTCTTCACTGGTCAGCGCCCCGCTGCGTGGCATCAATGGGCGGAAGTCGTGTATCGCGACCCGAAGACGCCGAAGTTCATCGGCGACATGCCGCACACGTGGGTTGGGAGCGACTATATCAGAAGCTTCCTCGACATGCTCGCGTATGAGCGCGAGAGCGACAGCAGCCTCGTGATCGGCGCGGGCGTTCGCGATGAGTGGGTGAAGGAACCGCCCGGGATCAAGGTCTCGAACCTCAGCACCGAGTACGGACCGCTGAATTATGACATGAGCGCTCTCGGCAAAGTCGTGACGATCAATCTGCGCACAGGCATCAAGATGCCGCCGGGCGGAATCGTGGTTTACAGTCCGCTCGACCAGCCAATCCTGTCTGCGTCAGTCGACGGTGTCCCAGTCGCAATTCGGGGCGCAGAGGTACGAGTCCGCAAGATTCCATCAATCGTCACGATCCGCTACGCGAAATGAGTCCCTCGACCGGGCGCGGAACCTCTGAAGCACGCGCTTCCTTCGCATCTCGGTTTGGGTCGGCGAGGGTATCCTCTTCGGCGCTACGCTCGCTTGGTCGGAGCCCCCAACTACGCTCCCTCGCTCTGCTCGGTCGCGGGTCTCCTCCTCGCGCTCGCTTTGCAAAGCGCCTACGAGGACACCCTCGCCTCCCGATCGAGATCTCTAACTGCGCTTCACTTCTCCAGTACCGCGCCCTTCGAACTGATCACCGAGGCGTAGTATCGGCCCGACGATTTGATCGTTCGTTGCTGCGTCGA
This sequence comes from Gemmatimonadaceae bacterium, assembly GCA_035317585.1. Taxonomy (GTDB): domain Bacteria; phylum Gemmatimonadota; class Gemmatimonadetes; order Gemmatimonadales; family Gemmatimonadaceae; genus UBA4720. The sequence continues at coordinate 1,380 of DATHGO010000331.1, forward strand.
GTAATCGACGTGCACGATGCCGAAGCGCTTGGAGTAGCCGAGCGACCACTCGTAATTGTCCAGGAGCGACCAGGCGTAGTAGCCGCGGAGATTCACGCCCTGCTTCATCGCTTGGTGTGCGGCGCGCAGATGCTGGCGGTAGTACTCCACGCGAAGCGGATCCTCGATCTTGCCGTCGATCGTGTGCGGCGGATCGTAGAACGCAGCGCCGTTCTCGGTGATGTAGATCGGTGGCTTGCCGTAACGCTCCGTTACCCAGAGCAGCACTTTAGTCAACGCCTCGGGGAAGACTTCCCACTTCGTGTCCGTCTCGATGTGCTGCGGCTGCGGGACGTGCTTCGTCTTCAGCGGCAGATGATCGGGGTGGTACCGCTCGACTCGACGTGTATAGTAGTTGACTCCGAGAAAGTCGATCGGCTGCTTGATCAAGCGCATGTCGTCGTCGGACCAGTCCGGCCATGCCTCCCCGAAGATCTCGCCCATCTCTTCGGGGTAGTGGCCGAGGAAAACCGGGTCCAGAAACTGGCGGTTCATGTACGCGTCGGCGCGGCGCGTCGCTGCGAGATCCTCCGGAGAGTCAGACGCCGGATACTTCGGCTCCAGGTTTACCGTGATGCCGATCTTGCCCTTGTTCGCGGCCTTGGTGGAGCGGAATCG
>DATHGO010000332.1:0-3649 GCA_035317585.1 Gemmatimonadaceae bacterium
ACGTTCCGCGAATTTACTGGACGAGCAGACCGGACACGCTGGCGGTGATCACGCTCAACCGCCCGCAGAACACGATGAAGCTTTTCTTCTTCGATGTGAAAACGGGCGGGCGGCGGCAGGTCATGACGGAAACATCGAAGACGTGGCTCGACGTGTACGACTTTTACGCCGGCGTCGATGACATGATGACGTTCCCGTCGGATTCACGCGAGTTCTTCTGGCTCTCGGATCGCGACGGATTCCAGCATCTATATCGCTACGACTATTCCGGAAAGCTGATCAACCAGGTGACGCGGGGAAACTGGAGCGTGACGCGCGTCGAGGGGAGCGACGCGAAAAAGCAGACCGTCTACTACACATCGACCGAAGTGTCGCCACTCCAGCGCCAGCTCTACTCCATTCGGTTCGACGGCACGGATCAGCGCCGGATCACAACCGCGGAGGGGAATCACCGCATCAATATGTCGCCAACGGCGACGTTCTTCCTCGACCGCTACTCGTCGCTCCGGCAGCCGACACAGGTGGAGCTCTGGGCCGCCTCGGGGCAGAAGCTCCGAACGCTGGAGAACAACTCGGCGGTGACGAAATGGCTCGAGACCCACGCTTACTCGCCGGCCGAGATTCTTTCGTTCACGACATCCGATGGCACCCGCATCGACGGGAGCATCGTCAAGCCAATTCCGTTCGACCCCCACAAGCGCTACCCCGTCATCTTCGACATTTACGGCGGACCCGGGTCGCAGCAGGTCTACAATGCGTTCTCAACCAGTGGGTGGACGCAGTGGCTGGCGCAGGAAGGCTACATCGTCGTCGGTGTCAACAACCGCGGGACGAATAACTACGGCAGCGCGTTCATGAAAGTGGTCTATAAGCACCTCGGCAAATACGAGGCGCTCGACTTCGCGGAAGCCGCCAAGTATCTCGCGAAGCAGACGTACGTCGATCCAAAGCGCGTCGCGATTATCGGCACGAGCTACGGCGGCTACAGCACCGTCTACACGATGGAGATGTATCCGGAGCTGTTTCCGGTCGGAGTCGCCAACTCGGCGGTCGGCGACTGGAGGCTTTACGACACGATCTACACCGAACGATACATGAGCCTGCTCGGCGACAACCTGAGTGGTTACGTGGAGAGCGCGCCGATCGAGCAGGCGCCGAAGATGCGCGGCAATCTGCTTCTCATCCACTCGATGATGGATGACAACGTCCATCCGCAGAACACAATGCAGCTGCTGACGGCGCTCACCAACGCGGGTCGCGACGCCGATCTGCGCATTTATCCGCCCGGCCGCCATGGAGCCGCGTACAATGGACCGAGCGCGAGGCTCATTCGGCAGGTGACTGACTCTTACCTGGCGCGCTACCTCAAGACTGAAAACCCCCCGACTCTGAGTCCGGCCCGCTAAAGCTGACGGCCTCGGGCTGAACGACAACGCAACAAAAACGGCCCGCTACCGGAAAATCTGGTGGTGGGCCGTTTTGCGATCTTGATTGCGAAACTACTTACGCGCGTCCTTCCGAATGTCGCGCACATCTCCGCGTCTGTCCTTGCGATCCTGACGGAGATCCTTCCGATCGGACTTCAGCTCCTTGGCGTCCTGCTTGGCTTCTTTCTTGTCGCCCGCCTTGATGTCCGCTTTCACTTCTTTGCGGTCGGCAACGACTTCCTTGCGATCGGAGCGAATTTCACGATTGTCGGAACGAACTTCCTTGCAATCCGCGGTTGCTTTCGGGTGGTTCCTGCACCACGTGGCGAGTTGTGTCCGCGTCATGTGCGGGGGCGCTTTCAGTGCGGTCTGAGCGGATTGTGCCGAGGCCTGTGAGCTGACTGCAAGAACCAGAGCGGCCGCAAACGCCGCAAGCTTCGCATTCGACATCTCTCGTCTCCTTCCTCTCTCGAGGATCTGTTTTTCGGGTGGGCGCATTCGCGCACCGTTCAGCTTGAGAGACGCATCACCGGCCCGGACGTTAACAGCTGAGATTGCAGGCAAAGGTTGCGGTATCCATTCGGTTTACCCAAAGGTCACAGCTAACGGTCATTTCCGTTGTGGAATGGGCGGTAGAACGTGATAGTCGGCGTCGACAGGCTTCTGGCCGCGCGGCCAGTCGCGCACCTTCGCCGGAAAATCGGGGCGGGGGCGTGTGTTGATGTACGTCGCGACGTCAAACGCCTGCTGCGCGCTGAGATGTTGCGCGCGATCGATCGGCATTAGCGCGTAAATGTACGAAGCAGCCGTGTTGATTCTCGCCATCCCGGCGCCGACGTTGTACGATCGGGGACCCCACAGCGGGGGTGCGAGCGCGGTGCCCTCTCCCTTCGCCCCGTGACACCGCACGCATGTGGTGGCAAAAACAGTCGCGCCGCGGGCGGGATCTCCCTTGAGCGGCTGAAGGCGAGGAAAGCCCTGTCCCTCCATCTCCGCGCCGACGGGTATTCCGCTCGACAGAAATGCGAAATAAGTCACGATGTCACGCATGTCCCCTCCCGCGGGATTCAGCGCTCGACCATTCATGCTGCGGCGGAAGCAGTCGTTGATCCTGTCCTCGATGAGATCGACCTTACCGCTCCTCGCACGGTATTGCGGAAACCTCGCGTAGCTGCCGACCCATGGCATTGCGTCCCGTCGCAGGCCGCCATCGATGTGACAACTGGCGCAGCGCAGTGCATTGCCGACGTTGCGCGGAAGACTGTCGCGCGTGGCCAGCAGAAGCGCGCGTCCACGGAGCGCTGATGCGCGGTAGATGCTGTCCTTCATCTCATCCTCCGCTGGAACGCGAAAGGGAACGAGACGCCTGGCGGTCTGTTGCTGAGGGGGCGCAAAAAATTGCAGTCGAGCGATCGGTCGCTCGACCGCGGCGAGCGAGAGCGCGCCAATGACAGTTACTACGACGGTGATCCGAGGGAGCAGCGTTTCCTCCGCTTGGGCGAGCGGGAGGCGGGATCGCTTCCGCACGCGGGCACCTCGGATTTAGGAGGTTGTGGCGATCAACGCAAGTCGACTTGCCGAGGGCGTTGATCGCCAGCCTGTGCCGTCAGTCTGCCCTGATTGGTACCTCTACAGTTCCGTCACCGGTGTCGATCGCTCTCGTGCCCGAAGTCCCCCGAATGGAAGTCACGACATCCTTGACCGCGTCCTCGATTCGGGAGTGAAACACCTCGGCGACCCCGGCGACCAGCGCGGCGACGACTCCGTCGAGCGCACCACCGAGCTTGCTACCCGTTTCTCTGGTCGCATCTGCCGTGACCCTTGCCGCTCTTACGTCCGCGCGTGAGGCGCTCAAGGCGATGCCTGCGCCGAAGGCTACGCCCACGGCGGTCCAGGGATGGTCCTTCACCTTCTGTGTCACGTCCACCTTGCGTTCCAACTCGGCGATAGCGCCCGACATGCGCGCCCGAGTCAGTTCGATATCCGCGCGGACTTCCGTCGTAGTCTCACCCATCCTTGTGTCTCCGTAGCGTTGCCAATGTCTGCTCGGGTTTGATGTTCTTCGGCGAAAGAAGCGCGGCACCTCGCTTCAGAAGGTAGAACGCGATTCCCCCCAAAATTACAGTCAGCACGAAGGCCGCGATCCAGTAACGCCCATGAAAAAGCGCATCGCCGAGCAGAAGAGCGATGCCGAACACGAGCATCTGCACGGTCAGCAGTCC
>DATHGO010000333.1:0-11250 GCA_035317585.1 Gemmatimonadaceae bacterium
GCGCTCAGCGCGGGGATGATCGTGTGTCCGTGCTCGATGGGGACGTTGTCGGCGATTGCGGTCGGTGCATCACGCTCGTTGATCGAGCGCGCGGCCGATGTAACACTGAAAGAGCGGAGAAAGCTTGTTCTCGTCCCGCGCGAAACTCCGCTCAGCGCGATTCACCTCGGCAACATGTTGCGGCTGACGCGCGCTGGGGCGGTGGTGATGCCGGCATCGCCGGGGTTCTATCACCGGCCGAAACAGGTTTCGGATCTTGTGGATTTCGTGGTGGCGAGGATGCTCGATCAACTCGGTGTCGAGCAGAAGCTGGTTAAGCGATGGGAAGGTAACGGCTGAGAATCGTCAGCCTTGCGCTGCGGTAAGCTTTGTTGCTTCGTGAGAGGAAGACATACATGAAGGTGGTTGGATGAAGCATTTCTTGTTCGTCATTGGGGCCGTTGGAGTCGTCTGTCTCCCGATCGGCTGCAATCCGTTTGCGCCTGATCAATCCGTAGTACTCGGTGTGGAGAAGGTGGATGCCCCCGCGACTTCACCGGTTGGTAGTCCACTAACCGTTGTTCTCACCGTAACTATTGGGATGTGCGAGTCATTCGACCACATCGAAGCCAGGAGCACTGCGTCGGGTGCGTCGCTTACGGCGTGGGGAGTGAACGCCACAATAGGAAATAAGGACATAGTCTGTCCCACCATTATCAAGAGCGAGTCGCATTCCTATCAGTTCAAGCCGTCGGCCAGAGGTCCGTTCCAAATCACCGTCAATCGGGGGAGAGTGTCACCACTCACCGCTACGGTGCAGGTGCAATAGATCACCGGACGAAGCAGGTCAGCTAACCTGCTTCGTCCGCTTCATCTCCTTCGGGAATCTCCGGAACCACGACGAGAGCAATAGCAGCTCGTCGATCTCGTGAGTCGGCACCTGCGCGGTCGGCGACTCCTTCTGCGAGAAGATGTCCTCCACCAGCTGCTTCATCGTGCGCCGATCCTTGGACGAGCGCGGCTTCGCGACCTCAGCGCGCACGACGCCCCGCCGAATGAGATAGACCTTGTCCTCCCCATCGTGCCCGGGAACCGTATACACGAAGGAGAGATTCTCCACCGCGAAGCGTAGCCGGCCGAACTGCGCGCGCAGCGCCTCGAGCCGCTCGAGCTTGTCGCGGTAATGTGCGGCTCTCTCGAATGCGAGCTCCGCGCTCAAGCGCTCCATCTCCCGGCGCAGCATGTTGATCGGACCGTCGTCCGATCCATCCAGAAAGGCGCGCGCGAGCGTAACGCGCTCGTCGTATTGCGCCGCCGAGCACCCCCCGACGCACGGGCCGAGGCATTTGGAGATCTCGTGGCGGATGCAGCCGGGTGTGCGCGGCAACAGCTGAAACAGCTCGCCCTGATCGCTATAGAACATCTTCATGTCGGTGCGGCAGTCGCGCAGCATCAGCGCGTCGTTGAGCTCGCGCACCGCTTCTCCCACGCGCTGCGCACCAACGAATGGGCCGTAGTAAATGCCGGCTTCTTCACCAGAAGCTCCGCGCACAACCAGGAGCTTCGGCGCAACGCCCTTCGTCAGCTTGATGAACGAGTAGTGCCTCGCGTCTCGCATCATCGCCACGTTGTACCGCGGCCGGAAGCGCTTGATCAGCCTCAGCTCCTGCAGGAGCGCGGCGAATTCGCTCGGCGTGTAATCCCATTCGATGGACTCGGCGGAGCGGAGGATTCGGGCACCCTTGTCCTCCGGATACTCGCACCGGAAATAGCTCATCAACCGGGAACGGACGCGCTTCGACTTTCCGACGTAGAGTACCTCGCCTTCACTCGAGAGCATGCGATAGACGCCCGGGCGGTCGGCGGCCGTGTCGCGAACGTTCGTCCGCATTACAGCGAGTTGAGCTTCACTCGTGGGCTGCTTCTTGAGTTGCGCAGCGCCGCGAGTCATGCTAGTGCTGACACTTCACGCACATCGTCGTGGCGCGGCCGTCGACGGCATGCGTCGAGACGAGCTTCGAACCGCATCGTCGGCAGGGCAGGCCACCGCGCCCATAGGCTTCGAGCTTCTCGACGAAAGTCCCACGCTTTCCCCGCGCGTCGCGGTAGTCGCGAAAGCTCGTACCTCGGGCTTCGATCGCTTCACCAAGAACGGCGACGATCGAATCACGGAGCAGGCTCGCCTGCTCGAAACTCACCGACGCCCCGGAGCGCGATGGGTCGATGCGCGCGCGCCAGAGCGCTTCGTTCGCGTAGATGTTGCCGATGCCTGCGATCTTTCGCTGCTCCATTAAGATTTTCTTCACGGGCTGACTCGTGGCCCGAAGAACTTCCGATAGATGCGTGGCCGTAAATGCACGGTCAAGTGGCTCGATGCCAAGTTTCCCCGAGTACTCTTCGAAACGATCGGCATCCATCAGCGCAACCGTTCCGAGTCGCCGGACGTCGGCGTAATGCAGAGCTCTGCCGTCGTCGAGGTCGAGCCGCAGGGTCGAATAGTCGAGCTCAGAGCCCGTGAAACTGCCGTCATCGATCAAGAGCGCGCCCGTGAAGCGCGGCTGCACCACGATCCGATCATCTGTGTCGAGATCGATCACGACCAGCTTTGCTCGGCGCCAACTACGGAGGATTGTGGCGTCCCGCAGACGCTTCGCGATCGAGCGCGCACTCACTTCACGCAGCACATCGGCTTTGCGAACGGAAACTTTTTTTATCTTCCGCCCACGGATCGCGCCGTCGAGATCCCGCGCGATCGTCTCCGTCTCAGGCAGTTCGGGCACCGCGCATGACCTCCCGCCACCCGATGTCGCGGCGCAGCTGCTTTCCCTTGAGCGTCACCTGCTCGGCGTGGGATCGCGACAGCTCCGCGGCCTCGATGAGACTGGGGGCGACCGCGGTCACCGCGAGCACGCGGCCTCCCGCGGTCACTAGCTCATTAGTCCATGGGTTGAGCGCGGTTCCCGCGTGGAACACTTCCACATTCTCCTCGGGCGGTGGAAGCTGGATGACGTCGCCGGTCCTGGCCTCCTGCGGATAACCCGCCGCGGCCACTACGGTCGTCACCGAGGAGAGAGGTTTCCAATCTGGAACACGCGCGCGGCTGAGTGAGCCGCCGCCGGCGACAGCCGCAATCAATTCGAGTAGCGACGAATCCATGAGTGGCATCAACGCCTGGGTCTCGGGATCGCCGAATCGGCTGTTGAATTCCACGACCTTTGGTCCGTCGTCGGTGATCATGAGTCCGGCGTACAGTAGTCCCGTAAATGGGGAACCTCCATCTCGCATCGCTGCGAGTGTGGGCCTGATTATGTCGGACATCACCTGCGTGACGACCTCCGGCTTGGCGCGCGAGGTCGGAGCGTAGGCCCCCATCCCGCCGGTGTTGGGCCCGAAATCGCCCTCGTGCAGTCGTTTGTGATCCTGCGCCGCCAGCAACGGTAGAGCCTGCTGTCCATCGGTGATGGCGAAAAACGAGATCTCTTCACCTTCCATGAATTCTTCGATGAGTATCTCGCGTCCAGCCGCGCCGAACACGCGATCGTTCAGCATCGCGTCGATCGCGCGTTCCGCTTCGACGGCGCTCTGCGCCACGATGACACCTTTTCCCCCCGCCAGTCCCGACGCCTTTATCACGACCGGCGTCGTGAAGTCGGCGAGCGCCGCCTTCGCTTCCTTGGCGTCGCTGTGCTGCACTGCCCGCGCCGTCGGGATTCCGGCCCGGACCATCAGCTCTTTCGCGAATCGCTTCGAAGTCTCAATGCGCGCCGCCTCGCGCGTCGGACCAAAGATTGGGAGACCGCGCGAGTGAAAGAGATTCGCGATGCCCGCCTCCAATGGAGTTTCAGGCCCGACGATCGTCAGGTCGACCTGCTCTTCTTCGGCGAGATGCGCCAGGTCCTTGAGCCTATCGACACCGATCGGGATGCATCGCGCGACGGACGCGATTCCCGGGTTTCCGGGGGCCACGATCAACTCGATATTCGGATCATCACGGCGCAGCTTCCAGGCGAGAGCATGTTCCCTCCCGCCACCACCGACGATCAGCACCTTCATGCGAATGCTTGCTCCAGGTCGGCGATCAGGTCGCCGATATCTTCGACGCCACACGAGAGTCGAAGCAGATCGTCCCTCAAGCCGAGCGCCGCGCGCCGCTCAGGGGGAACCGATGCGTGGGTCATGGAAGCGGGGTGACTGATCAGGCTCTCGACGCCGCCGAGTGACTCGGCGAGGGAGAAGACGCGCACCTTGCGGAGGACATTGGCCGCCTTGTCCTTGCTCCCCGTGAGCACAGAGATCATTCCGCCAAAGCCCTTCATCTGACGCTTGGCCAGCTCGTGCTGTGGATGGGAAGGAAGGCCGGGATAGATCACGTTCTCGTGGCCCAGCTTCTCGGCGAGCCAGGAGGCGATCTTGCGGCCATTCTCGTCGTGGCGAGGCATACGCAGGTGCAATGTCTTCGTGCCGCGCAGCACCAGCCATGCGTCGAACGCGCCGGGCACGGCACCCGCCGTGTTGAGAATAAACTGCATCCTCTCAGCCAGCGCATCGTCCTTCACCACCGCGATTCCGCCGACCATGTCGCTGTGCCCATTCAGGTACTTCGTTGTGGAGTGATACACAATGTCGGCGCCATGGTCGAATGGCCGCTGGAAATAGGGCGACGCGAATGTGTTGTCGACGATGAACAGCGCGTCCTTGCGTTTGGCAATCTCACCAACTGCCGTGAGATCGGTGATGCGCATCATTGGATTGGTCGGCGTCTCCATCATGATCGCGACCGTGTGCTCGTTGCACGCGTCTTCGACGTTCTGCGGATCGCGGCTGTCGACGTAGGAGAAGCACAAGCCAAAATTCCTGAGGATCTTGTCGAACAGCCGGAAGGTGCCGCCGTAGCTGCTCTCACCGGCCACGATGTGATCGCCCGACTTGAACAGCTTCATGATGGAATCGGTCGCGCCCATTCCGCTGCTGAACGCGAAGCCGTGAGTGCCGCCCTCCAGCGCGGCCACATTTCGCTCCAGCGCTTCCCGCGTCGGGTTCTTACCGCGGGCATACTCGTAGCCTTTGTTCTTGCCGAGTCCTTCCTGAACATAGGTCGACGTCGTGTAGATCGGCGTCATTATCGCGCCCGACAGCATGTCGGGGCGCTGCCCCGCATGAATCGCGCGGGTACCGAATGAAGCTTTCAGATCTTCGTCAAAGATGCGGGTCATGCGCCTTTCACACTGGATGAGATGAAGGGGAGATAGATCAAAAGCTAACCAATCGACCGGGCTTTTTCCGTCGTCCGGCCGGCCCATGCGGAGTAAATTACCCGCTACTCAGCCGGCCAATAGGAAACGGGAGGACAGCGCAGCGTATGGCTTATGAGGGTTTGATGGTGGGTGTCTCCGGCGTGCGCGGTCGCGTCGGAGAGGCGTTGACACCGGAGATCATTGCGAAGTTTGCGGCGGGCTTCGGTGCCTGGGCTCTGGCGCGCGCCGGTGGAAAAGCGCAAATCGTCGTTGGGCGCGATAGCAGAGTATCGGGTCCGATGTTCCAGCCGGTGGTGCACGCCGCGCTCCAGTCGGTTGGCTGTGACGTACTCGACGTAGGGATGGTTCCGACCCCCACCGTACAGCTCGCTGTCGAACACCACCAGGCCGCGGGAGGGCTTGCCATCACCGCGAGCCACAATCCGATCGAATGGAACGCCCTCAAGTTCATCGGTCCATCGGGCTTGTTTCTCGATGCCGCGGAAGGAGCAGAGATGCGGCAGGTCGTCGAGGGACACATCCCTAGAGCGACGTGGGACAAACTCGGAACGGTGACTCAGGACAAGGACGCGGCGAGGGAGCACATCGAGAGGATTCTGGCGCTGCCATTCCTCGACGTCGAAGGGATCAGGAAGAAGGAATTCCGGGTGGCGCTCGACTGCGTTCGCGGTGCTGGCGGGGTGTTCATGCCGGTCCTTCTGGAGCTGCTCGGGTGCAAGCTGGCGACGATCAACATGGAGCCCGACGGACGCTTTCCCAGACCCCCCGAGCCCGTCCCCGAAAACCTGGGAGAGCTTCAGAAGCTGGTGCAGGATTCCCACTGCGAGATTGGAATGGCGGTCGATCCCGACGTCGATAGACTCGCGCTCGTGTCCGACGAAGGAATCGCGATCGGAGAGGACTATACGCTGGCGCTCGCGGCGAAGGAGGTTCTGCGGCACCGAAAGGGCGTCATTGTCACGAATCTGTCGACCAGTCGCATCATCGATGACATCGCCAGGGAGGCCGGCACCCGGGTAATCCGCGCCCCCGTCGGTGAAGTCAACGTCGCCACCAGGATGCGTTCGGAGAAGGCGCCGGTTGGCGGAGAGGGAAACGGCGGCGTGATCCTTTCCGAGCTCCACCTCGGCAGGGACGCCCCAGTGGGGGCGGCGCTCATCCTCCAGCTCCTCCTGGAAGAGGGTAAGCCCCTGTCGAAAATCATCGCGGCGTACCCACGATACGTTATCGTTAAGGACAAGCTGGACCGTCCTGACGCACCTCTCGACGCGGTCTACGAGGCCCTCAAAAAAGCCTTTCCCGACGCCGAAGTGGACACCCAGGATGGCCTGAGGCTGACCTGGCCGGACCGCTGGGTGCACATCCGCCCCTCAGGAACGGAACCAATCGTGCGAGTAATTGCAGAGGCCCCGACCGCGGCGGCAGCACAGAAGCTGGTCCGCGATTGCAGACAACCGGTCGAGGCGCTGGGCCGGTAAGAGTACAGTCAACCAGAAATCATATGTGCGGAATCATTGGCTACATCGGAACGCGTGGCGCGACGCCGCTTCTCCTCGAGGGGCTCAAGCGCATGGAGTACCGCGGCTACGACTCCGCCGGCGTCGCCGTCATGAACGGATCCGGAGTCGAGACCCGCAAGGCGGCGGGAAAGATCTCCCAGCTGGAACGCGCGCTCGCGGCCAGCCCGGTTGCCGGCGATACGGGAATAGGCCACACGCGCTGGGCGACACACGGCGTCCCCAACGAGTGCAACGCGCATCCGCACATCGACTGCAAGGGTGAAATCGCGGTCGTCCACAACGGAATCATCGAGAACTCCGGCACGCTCAAAAAGCAGCTCATCGCCCGCGGTCATGTTTTCGTCTCCGACACCGATACCGAAGTCATTGCGCACCTGATCGAGGAGGCGTTCGACGGCAATCTCGAGGATGCCGTGATCGAAGCCCTCTGGCAGATCGAGGGCACCTACGGAATCGCGGTCGTCTCGAGCAATGACAAGAACAAGATCGTCGCGGCGCGAAAGGGCAGTCCCCTTCTCATCGGGCTTGGCGACGGCGAGTACTACGTTGCCAGCGATGTCTCGGCGATTCTGGCGCAGACGCGCGAAGTCGTGTACCTCGACGATGGCGATGTCGCGATTCTCACACGCGATGGCTATACGATTCTCAATCAGCGCGCGCAGCAGCTCGAGCGGCGCGTCAGCAAGATCGATTGGAATCTCGACCAGATCGAGCGCGGCGGATTCGACCACTTCATGCTCAAGGAGATCTTCGAGCAGCCGGAGACCGTCGAGAACTGCATGCGTGGGCGACTGTTGCCGGATCAGGGAACGTCCAAGCTGGGCGGTCTCAACATGACCGACGAGGAGCTGCTCAAGTTCGACAACATCCTCATCACCGCCTGCGGTACGAGCTGGCACTCGGCGCTGATCGGTGAGCACATGCTGGAAAGCCTCGCGCGTATTCCGGTCGAAGTCGAGTACGCTTCCGAGTTTCGCTACCGGAATCCCGTCGTCACGGACAAGACGCTCTGCATCGTGATCTCACAATCGGGTGAAACGGCGGATACCCTCGCCGCCATGCGCGAAGCCAAGTCCCGTGGCGCTCGCACCTACGGAATCGTGAACGTCGTCGGTTCGACGATCGCTCGCGAGAGCGATGGCGGGATTTACGTCCACGCCGGCCCGGAAATCGGAGTCGCCTCGACCAAGGCGTTCACCAGCCAGGTGATCGCTCTGCTCCTCTTCACGCTCAAGCTTGCCAGGCTGCGAAACCTGTCGATGGTGGACGGGAAAGAAATCATCGAAGAGATGCAGAGGCTTCCCGCCAAGATCCAGAAGGTTCTGGACCGTGCTCCCGAGATCGAGAAGATCGCCGAAGAGTTCAAGAACGCGCAGAATTTCCTCTACCTGGGCCGGGGATACAGCTTCCCGACGGCGCTCGAGGGAGCGCTCAAGCTGAAGGAGATCAGCTACATCCACGCCGAGGGCTACCCGGCCGCGGAGATGAAGCACGGGCCGATCGCGCTGATCGACGAGAAAATGCCCGTGGTCTTCGTCACGCCGCACGACGCGGTGTTCGACAAGGTCGTCTCGAACGTGCAGGAAGTGAAGGCCAGAGGTGGACGGGTGATCGCGATTACGACGCGCGAGGAAGAGTCGCTCGAGGGAAAGTTGGACTACGAGTTCCGCATTCCCCAGACGAAGGACATGCTCACGCCAGTGCTCGCGTCCGTGCCTCTCCAGCTCCTCGCCTACTACATCGCCGTCAAGCGGGGCGCGAACGTGGATCAGCCGCGCAACCTCGCCAAGTCGGTCACGGTGGAGTAGTAACTGAGAGTCCTGCTTCAGCGGGTCTCGCGGGCGGAAGTCCGCATTGGAGAGCGAACGACGGGAAGCATTGGGACGGGATTCCTCCTTCTCGTCGGCTTCACGCACGGCGACACTCCCGAGAAAGTCGACTGGATGGCCGAAAAGACTTCGGGCCTCCGCCTCTTCAGCGATGCCGACGGAAAAATGAATCTCGCTCTCTCGGAAGTCGGTGGAGCGATGCTGGTCGTCTCGCAGTTCACCCTGTACGGCAATACCGAAAAAGGAAAGCGGCCCAGCTTTATAGATGCCGCGCGTCCCGAGGAGGCAATCCCGCTTTACAAGCGATTCCTGGCAGCATTGCGCGAGCGTGGGCTCAAGGTCGAAAGTGGCGAGTTCGGCGAAATGATGGATGTCGAGCTCGTGAACGATGGACCCGTAACGCTCTGGCTCGAGCGGTGAGCGGCTGCCGCGTCGTGCTCGCCTCGGCTTCCCCGAGACGGCGGGACCTGCTCAACCTGATCGGAATCGCGCACGAGGTGCGCCCCGCGAACATCGACGAGACGATGCGTCCACGTGAGGCGCCACGTCGGTACGCAGAGCGGCTCGCTCGTGAGAAGGCGAGCGCGATCTCTACGCGCGACCCTGACCTCATCACGATCGGCGCCGACACGGTCGTCGTCATTAATCGCAAAGTCCTCGGCAAACCAGCCGACCCCAGCGACGCAGCCCGAATGCTGCGCATGTTGAGTGGTCGCGAGCACACGGTTATCACTGCTGTCGCTGTTTCACGCGGCAGGAAGCTCCGCTCGGCGATCGAGGAAGTGCGCGTCAAGTTCCGGCGGTTGCGCGCCGACGAGATCGATGAGTACATCGCGATGGGAGAGCCCATGGACAAGGCGGGCGCTTACGGTATCCAGGGGTATGGAGCTACGATCGTCGAGCGAATCGAGGGAGACTATTTCGCCGTGATGGGATTGCCGCTCGTGCGACTGGTGGGATTGATGCGGGACGTGGGAGTCAGATACCAGTTCGGCAACCTGGCCACGTCACCCGATTAGCTCGCGCGCCTTCTCCATCACCCGCCGCTCGTTGTCGAATGCAAGCTGGCTCGTTGCGTCCTCGATCGGGACCCAGCGTGCCTCGTTCACTTCCCAGTCGTGGTCTTTGGTGTCGCCGGACAGGTAGCGAAGAAGATAGAAGTGAACGCGCTTGTGAAAGCGCACCCTGATGCCGTTGTCGAGCCCGGCATACCAGTATTCGATCGTCTCGATAAGTTGCACGACCTCGCTCGACACACCTCCTTCCTCACGTGCTTCCCGCACCGCCGCGGTCTCGGGATTCTCTCCCTTCTCGACCGTTCCCTTGGGTAACTGCCATCTATTCTGTCCGCCGACGGAGACGATTACGACTTCGACGCTTCCCTTATCGCCGCGAAACACCACGCCGCCCGCCGAAACCTGCTCTTTGACGGGCACCTTAATGGTCGGCGACTTTTTCGACGATGATTCACTGGGTTTCCGTGGCTTCATCTTCCGACTTCATGTGCGTAACGATCACGCCACACCTGCACCTTCTCCAGCACGTGACTCGTCTCGATTCGCCGCATTCTTTCCGGACGGTTCTCCATCGAGATGGGATAATCCTCGCCTGGCTCACCGTACGCATCGATGATGAGATCCTGGAATCTTCGGTAGGGACCAGTGCGCTTTGGATTGGTGTAACCCATGAGACTGATCACCGGGCGGTTGAGTGCCACACTCATATGCAGCGGGCCAGTATCCGGCGAGAGCACCAGCGCCGACGCATCGAGAATCGAGACGAGATGTCTCAGGCCGCTCCCCAGCTCGGTGCGTGGTTTGTGCTTCGCGTGTTCCATGACGAGACGCTCCGCGGCGAGCTCTCGCTCTGAATGACCACCGACGAGAACCACCTGCATGCCGAACTCCTCCTCGAGCGCGTCACTTACCTCGGCCCACCGCTCCGGAACCCAGTCCTTCTCCGGCTTGCTCGTCCCGACGACGATCGACGCGATCGGCCGGCTGATCGAACCAACGAAATTCCGCTGCCACTCGCGCTCGTCAGGCCACGGACCAAGATCCCACTCTACCGGCTCGGGAGAAACTCCGAGGGCCCCGAGAAACTCGAAATACTGATCCTGCACGTGCTGGATGGGATGCGGCGGAATCTTTCTGTTGGTAAAGAGCCAGTTCAGGTCGCGCGCACGAGCGCGATCGAAGCCGAGCTTGACCGGAGCGTGCGTCGCGCCGGTCACGATCCCCGCCTTGAAATAGACCTGGAGATTGATCACGAGGTCGAAACGCCTCTTTGCCAGCTCCGAGGCGACATCGGCGAACGCCATCATGCCCCGGGAGCGATCGAAGACGATTATCTCGTCGACGGATCGGTGGCCCCGCACGAGCGCCGCCGGGCCCGGTTGGAGCACCCACGTGATTCGCGTATTGGGATTCGCCCGCTTGAGCGCGTTGATCACCGGCAGCACGTGCACAGTGTCGCCGACGGCGCTCATCATCACGATGCAGATGTTGTCTGGTACGCCGGGCACCACGGCTGCGCTCACTCGACGCTCTTCAGGCGCAGGTACTCTTCGTCTTCCGCCGAGTAGGGAAGGGAATGAAGGTCGCGCCACTTGCGTAGTGAGCGAATGAGCCGGTCGAGATTCGCTTTCGCCACCAGCGGCGATCCCGG
>DATHGO010000334.1:0-2530 GCA_035317585.1 Gemmatimonadaceae bacterium
GGCGCCAACGTGGCCGATGTACATCTAGCGGCGAAACCGGCGGTCGATCAGCAGCGGAACCAATGTTGCGACCAGCAGCGCTCCGATGAGTCTGAAAGCGTACAGGAAGCGATCGGCCGATATTCCGGCGAGCACGAGGAGTGATGCGCTAGTCGTCGCGGCAAACTGTTCGAACGTCATGTAGTTGCGTAAAGTTAAGGTACGCTTCGTCAACTCGCCCGCACCTAGAGTGTTCCCCCGCCAGCCCGCGACGAAACCAATGCACGTCAAGAATCTCCAGTGCTCCTTCTGTGGTCGCGAATACGAGGCGAGACGCCTGCACAATGTCTGTACGGAGTGCGGCAAGCCGCTGTTCGTTCGCTACGATCTGAAGCGAATCGCGAAGTTCCTCACCCGTCAAATGCTCTACGGCCGACGATCGGATCTCTGGCGCTATCGGGAGCTTCTGCCCGTCCGGCGAGAGGCCAACATCGTCACGCTGGGGGAAGGCTGGACACCGCTGCACCACGCCAGGAACCTTGGCACAGCGCTCGGCATGAGCGAACTGTACGTCAAGGACGAGTCTCTCAACCCCACGCAGAGCTTCAAGGCTCGCGGGATGTCAGTGGCTGTTTCAATGGCCAAGGAGCTGGGGGTGAAAAAAATGGCGGCGCCGTCGGCGGGGAACGCGGGCGCGGCTCTCGCTGCCTACTGTGCGCAGGGAGGACTCGAGGCATTTCTCTTCATGCCGCGCGACACGCCGCGCGCGAATCTGATCGAGTGCGAGGTCGCCGGCGCGCAAATCACACTCGTCGACGGACTCATCACCGATTGCGGTGCTGAAGTGGCAAAACGAAAGGACGCGGAAGGCTGGTTCGACGTTTCGACGCTCAAGGAGCCGTATCGCGTGGAGGGGAAGAAGACCCTTGGCTATGAGATCGCCGAGCAGCTGGCGTGGACGCTGCCCGATGTGATCGTGTATCCGACGGGAGGAGGAACCGGGCTCGTAGGAATGTGGAAGGCATTCGACGAGATGCAGGAACTCGGATGGATCGACGAGAAGCGTCCGCGCATGGTGTCGGTTCAGGCAGCCGGATGCGCACCGATCGTTCGCGCGTTCGAGAAGGGAGAGCGGTTCGCGGAAGAGTTTCCGGATGCGACGACGATTGCCTCGGGGCTGCGCGTGCCGAAAGCCATCGGGGATTTTCTCATTCTCGATGCGCTTCGTGAGTCCGGTGGTACCGCCGTCGCCGTGACGGACGAGGAGCTGATTGCTGGAGCGAGAGAGATCGCGCGCAAGGAAGGGATCTTTGCCGCGCCCGAGGGAGGCGCATGCATCCCCGCGCTGCGCAAGCTCATCGAGCGCGGGAAGGTGAAGCCCGACGAAAGAGTCGTGCTGTTCAACACGGGCTCCGGCATCAAGTATCTCGACGCGTTCGACAGCGAGGCGAAGGAGCGGACACCCAGACATCAGCGCCCGAGCGCGCTAGGGCCGGCGCTCAGGACCTGAGAAACAACTGCAACTTATGACTACCGGCCGAGAGCCGTGGGCTGGACGGCGG
Organism: Gemmatimonadaceae bacterium; assembly: GCA_035317585.1. Classification (GTDB taxonomy): domain Bacteria; phylum Gemmatimonadota; class Gemmatimonadetes; order Gemmatimonadales; family Gemmatimonadaceae; genus UBA4720. Next base: position 1,542 of record DATHGO010000334.1, read on the forward strand.
CGGGCTCCGGGCGGGCTACTTGGTGCGCGCGAGCCGGCGCGGGGGTTTGCAATCATTAACGCCAAACCACTTGAATAGTGTCCCACGGAAAAACAGCCCGCACGTGGCCCAAAGCCGGCCGGCCGAAAGCCCCTGGCCGGTAGTCATAAGTTGCATTTGCTTGCCCGCTATCTCAGTCCGACGAGCTTGTGCGTCTGGATGCTAAGCCGCCAGCGCGGGTGCTTCAGACAATATTCAATCGCGCGCTCGGTGTTGGATGCCGTGTCGGGTCCATCCATTGGCTGGAGAAAAAAGTGGCGGAAGGCGAGCTGCTCGAACTTTTCCGGCGGCGCGTTGTCCTGCGGGTAAACGAGCTTGAGCTCGCTGCCCGTCGTCTGTACTAGCGGCGCGCCGGCCTTGGGACTGACGCAGACCCAATCGAGTGATAGCGGTGCCGGTCTGGTGCCGTTGGTCTCGACGGCGACCTCGAAGCCGCGCCGATGAAGCTCGGAGATAAGATCCTCGTCCACTTGCAGCAGCGGCTCACCGCCTGTACAGACCACGTATTTCTTCGGCAAGCCGGTTGACCCGTTCGACAGGCTGGCTGAGCGCAGGGAAGGGACGCCCTCGCTGATGTCACGACCTTCGCCCGCCCAGCATCGATCGATCGCGTCCGCAAGCTCTTCGGCGCTCTTGAATTTGCCGCCGTCCGGTCCGGTTCCTACGAAATCGGTGTCGCAGAACTGACAAACCGCCCTCGACCTGTCCTCCTCCCGTCCTGACCACAGGTTGCAGCCTGAGAAGCGGCAGAACACGGCGGCTCGCCCCGTTTGCGCACCTTCTCCCTGCAGCGTGTAGAAAATCTCCTTCACCGTGTAGGTCACCGCGCGCTCGCTCCCATGGCGCTCTTTGTGGTCGTGTACCCGATCGGATCCTCGATCCCAGCCTCGCTGAAGCCTTTCAGTCGGAGCTGGCACGCGTCGCAGCGCCCGCACGCTTCGCCGTTCGGC
>DATHGO010000335.1:0-3354 GCA_035317585.1 Gemmatimonadaceae bacterium
AGCGTATCGGACGCCTGCGACTTCTCCGACTTGGCGCAGGCGGTGAAAGCTAGCGACAGTACTGCGAGGCCAAAGAGGCGCCAGTACTGCATTTGAAAACATCCTGTTGGGTCAGTGGTGTTTCTGCAGCATTCGGGCCGGGCAAGCCGCGGTGTAGAGAACGGAGAGCTGACGCTGGCTTCCACAATACCGAAGCAGGGAGGTGAAAGCTTTGCAGCTTATTCGCTTGGAGCTTTCATACTGGCGGTCTGAGCGGATGTTTTTGGCATCCCGTAACGCCACCAGAAAAGCTCCCAGCGAAACAGCTGCAACGCTGAAACCTCCCTGCTTCGGTATTCTCGAAAAAGACCGGGACGAGCGAAGCTCGTCCCGGTCGATCCCGCTCACGAATCCAAACGCCGAGAATACTAGAAACCGTAGCGCACCCCAGCCTGTACTTGCCGCGGGTCTCCAAACCCGCGTCGAATCGTTCCGTCGAAGTTGAACAACAGTGATGGCGACGCTGGGTCGCGGAAGTTATCGCGGTTGAAGATGTTGAACGCTTCCACCAGCACTTCAAACTCCCCGTGGCCTCTGGTGCGGAATGGACGCGACAGGCGAAGGTCCCAGCTCGCGAACGTATTGTCGCGCCGGATCGTGTTGCGCAGCAAAATCGTCGTGTTGTCGGGACAGATTCTGTCCTGCGGCGTACCAGCGCGCGCCCCGGTCCCTACGTTGCCCGCCCCGCACTCCTCCGATGCCGGCTGCGCCGAGTACCAACTGAAGCGGCTGTTGGCGTAGATGTCGAACGGGAAATGATAGAGCGCCCACAGATTCAGGCGATGCCGCTGGTCGCGATCGCTGTAGTTGTACTCGCGATCGAGCCTGTCCGCGCGAGCGTAGCGGAAGCTGAATGGATCGCGCTCGTTATCGTCGTCGGACTTGTCGACCGCCAGCGTGTAATTCGCCTGGAACTGGAAGTTGGGATCCGCCAACCTGCCCAGTCCGAACGTGACACCGTTGTAGCGTGATTTCGCCGTGCTCTCGATCGTGGTGAGAGTGGCGATTCCGTTGGCGGTCCCATTGAGTCCGGTAGACCATGGCGAGCCGAACACGGCGTCGTTGCGGTTTACGAACCGAGTTAGGAAGTCGGTCGCCGCGTACATGTACGACACCGACGCCGCCATATGGTTCATTATCTCCTTGTCGTAGCCTATAGACGCGCTCGCCGTACGTGGATTCCTGAAATCCTTGTCGTAGATGAAGATGTCGGGATGGTCCACCACAGTCGGCGCAGGCAACAGCGCATTGTAATTCGGGAGCGTACCAAAAGTGCTTCCGGCGAGAATCGTCTGGCCGATCGAACCGTTGGTGCTGCGCGCACTGGCGAGGTTCAGTCCCGGTATGCGCGCATAGTAGAGTCCCGCCGCTACGCGAACGACATCTCTGCCGTCGCCTTTCACGTCCCACGCGATGCCGAGTCTGGGCTGGAACATCTTCATGTCAGATGGAATCGTGCCGTCGGAAGGAAACAGATACCCGCCCTGCGTCTTGCCGATAAAGTTGGAGAAGAACACCGACGACGGCGGTGTGATCGGATCGGGCTCCTTCTGTCCGCTCCATCTAAGTCCGTAGTTCACCGTAACGTTCGGCGTCGCCTTCCAGTTGTCCTGAACGAACACGTCGATGTCCTGCTGCGGGATGACCTGCGTGCCGGCTTGCTCCACCGTGCGCCCGCCCACGCCCACTTGCTGGAGGTAGAGAAGCACCGGACCCGAAATGCTGGTACCAACCGGGCATGCGCCAACCAATCCGATCACGAATACACCAGCCGGTGTGCTGCACTCGTGGTAAGAGGGGCCCGAGGTGACGTAGTTCTGGAATCCAGATACCGAGGTGAAGATGAACCGCCCGTTACCGAAGCCAACGAACGTCTGGTGCTCCGCCGTCCTGTTCCACTCTGCTCCCGCCTTGAAGATGTGGTTTCCCCTGACCCAGGAGACGTTGTTGAGCACCTGCACGCGCGTATCGTACGATTTCACCGGAATGAAGAACGGCATGCCGAGGCGGAAGGCGTTGCCGAAATCCATTCCCGTATCGGGGAACGGCCGGCCTGAGACCGGGTTGATTGGCCCTTCATAGGGGCGCGGCCTGTCTTCGCGGGCGAGCTGGAAACGGAATTCGTTGTCAATGGTGTTGGTGAGGTGCGAGACCAGGGCGCCATTGATCGCGTTCGAGTGATCCTTCTCGATCGCGTTGGAGCTGCGGGCCCAGGTGTCTATGTCGAAGGTCCCGTTGACCTGACGCGAATTGGTATAGCTGTACTTGAGCGTGGCGTTGTGCACCTCGTTGATGCGCCAATCCAGTTTTGCGAACGCCGCCTGAGCGTCGGCGCTACGCGAAATGGAGCCGAAGTCATTCGCCAGCACGCCGCTAAACGCGGTGTTGAGGAAAGCCTTGAGCTGGGTGAGCTCGGGAGTCGAAGGGCGGTTCTTCTGCTTCACATCATCGTACACCTGCTGGTCGTACGCGATGAAGTAGAACAACTTGTCTTTAACGACCGGGCCCCCGAGGGTCATCCCGAACTGGCTCTGATTGAAGTCGGGCTGAAGAATCTGATTCTCGTGCCTCGAGTCCGACGACAATGCATCGTTCTTCCCAAAGTAGTGCACGGTTCCGTGGACTTCATTGGTGCCGCTCTTCGTGATGATGTTGACGAATCCCCCGCTCGATCTGCCAAACTCGGCGTTGGCCCCCTGCGACACCACTACCATCTCGCGCACCGCGTCGAGGTTGAACGTGAATGGTGGTCGCTGGCCGCCGCGCTGCTCTCCGAAGAATGGATTGTTGAAGTCGGCGCCGTCGACCATGATGTTGTTGTGGATGCCGCGCTGTCCCCCGATGCTGAGTACATCGCCGTCGGGTCCCTGCGTGATCGCGACACTCGGAGTAAGAAGCGTGAGACTCAGAAAGTTGCGCCCGTTGTTCGGGAGCGCGGTGACTACCTCGGCTGGAAAGCGAGTCACTTCGGATGAGAGAGTGGGATCGACTGTCGGGAGCTGACCGACGACGGTGACGCCGGCGAGCTGCGTCGTCGATCGTGCCAGTACGAGCGGGAGATCCACGACCTGTCCGAGTGTGACGGCGATGTTCGACTTGGTGACCGGAGAGTAGCCGACCGATCTCGCCGAGACGACGTAATTGCCGAGCGGGAGAAGTGTCGTGACGAAAACGCCCTGGTCGCTGGCTTTGACGGTGCGGGTGTAATTCGTTTCGGTGTTGCGTACCGTGACGAATGCGGAGACAGGATTGCCGCTCGAGTCGGTCGCGGTGCCGCGAATGACGCCGGTGGTTGCCTGCGCCTGCGCGAAGAGA